>CBDUII010000006.1:0-22236 GCA_965367285.1 uncultured bacterium | reverse complement strand
ACGCAGAAAAGAAAACAGGGGAGGGCAAAGCCATGGCGGCTACGCATCCCATCTACCTCAATGCCATACCAGGAAAAGGTGACCAACTGATAACGGTAAATGATGATGTAGCAAAACGTGATAGGGACTGGATGGGCGCGATTTACAAGTTTCGCGGTATGAGGGTTGGTGTGGTTCAGCATGATATGGACGATAAGGAACGCCAGGAAGCTTATCGCTGTGACATAACTTATGGTACCAATAATGAGTTTGGATTTGATTACCTGCGGGATAATATGAAATTCGATAGCGCCGAATTTGTCCAGAAAGACTTAAATTATGCCATAGTGGACGAAGTGGACAGTATTTTGGTAGATGAGGCAAGAACTCCGCTGATTATTTCAGGCCCTTCAGAAGAGTCAACCGACAAATATTACAAAATTAACCGGATAATCCCCTCGCTGAAAAAGAAAACAGACTATGAAATAGAAGAAAAAACCCGCTCTGTCGCGTTAACGGAAAATGGGGTGACTAAAGCTGAAAAACTTTTGAATTTAAATAATCTTTACGATCCTAAAAATATTGAAAGTCTGCATCATGTAAACCAGGGACTTAAGGCACACGCTGTTTTTAAAAGAGACGTGGATTATGTTGTGAAGGACGGTGAAGTTATTATTGTTGACGAATTTACGGGGCGGATGATGCCGGGCCGGAGATACAGTGATGGATTGCACCAGGCGCTTGAAGCAAAAGAAAACGTAAAGATTGAAAGCGAAAACCAGACCCTGGCCACTATTACCTTTCAGAACTATTTCAGGATGTACGATAAATTATCCGGTATGACAGGTACCGCCGATACAGAAGCCGCGGAATTTCACTCTATATATAAGCTGGAAGTTTTGGTTATACCGACTGATAGAAAAATGATACGTGATGATTATTCTGATGTGATATACAGGACCACAAAAGAAAAGTTTAACGCCATAGTTGAGGAAATCGTTGATTTGCATGAAGAAGGCCGGCCTGTACTGGTGGGAACCATTTCAATAGAAAATTCGGAAAAAATCAGCCATATGCTCAAAAAAAAGGGAATAAAACATCATGTGCTGAACGCCAAACACCATGAAAAAGAAGCGGAAATTATCGCGACTGCCGGGAAAAGGAGTTCTGTGACCATTGCCACCAATATGGCCGGGAGGGGTACGGATATTGTCCTTGAAGAAGGAGTTCCGGACCTCGGAGGACTGCATATTCTTGGCACGGAAAGGCATGAAAGCCGCAGAATCGATAATCAGCTCAGGGGGAGGTCAGGCCGACAGGGAGACCACGGTTCCTCCCGGTTTTATATTTCTCTGGATGATGATTTGATGCGAATTTTCGGATCAGACAGAATTTCAAACATTATGCAAAAACTGGGCATGGAAGAAGGAGTGCCGATTGAGCATAAACTTATTTCCAAGGCAATAGAAAACGCCCAGAAAAAAGTAGAGGGGCATAATTTCGATATCAGAAAACATCTGCTGGAATATGATGATGTGATGAATAAGCAAAGAGAGGTTATCTATGAACAAAGACGGGAAGTCTTAAAAGGGGATAATTTAAAAGAAAATATTTTCGAAATGATCGAAGATCTTTTTGAAGATTCATATAATGCTTTCATTGACCCCGAAGCATATTCTGAAGATTGGAATATGGAAGGACTTAAGGAATGGATAGCCCGGTTGTTTTCCGTAAATGTGTCCCTAAATGGAAAGCAGTCACTGAAAATAGAAAATCAAGAGGAACTGGACATCTCTGAATTAACCAGCGAAGATTTAAAAGAGAGTCTCTCGAAAATCATTAAGGAAACCTATGAATTACGCGAAAAGAAGATGGGACAGGAAAAAATACGCTGGCTGGAAAGAAGAATTATGCTCTATGTGATTGATACTATTTGGAAAGACCATCTTCTCAGCATGGACCATCTCAAGGAAGGTATCGGTCTTCGCGGTTACGCCCAGAAAAACCCGCTGAACGAATACAAGAAGGAAGGGTATGAAATGTTTATGGGGATGATCCAGAGAATCAAAGAAGGGATAATGGAATACCTCTTCCGGGTGCAGGTTGCTACGGAAGAAGACGCGATGGTGGGTTTAATGCCGCGACGACAGGCAATGATTGAACATCACGGAGGTCCGCCGGAAAGCAAAGGGGGAGGGGGAGTTCAAACCACGGTAAAAAGGAAAACCGAAAAAGTCGGACGCAACCAGCCGTGTCCCTGCGGCAGCGGGAAAAAGTATAAAAAATGTTGTGGAGCTTAAAATCAGTGGTCAGGGATCAGTGGTCGGGGGCCAGAGATCAGGGATCGGTTACTTAACCTTTTTTGCTATGGCTTTTCGCAAACCATTAAGCATCCTGCCGAGTTCTCCTGTTTTATCCAGTATCCGCTTTAACCGATTTGTACCAATATTTCAGCCTTTCAGCTATTTGAACAAGGGTTTCCGTCTCACCAAGAGAACCGTAAGCTATGGAAAGATGTTGAAGAAACTCTTTACTATGCTGTCTCTCATGGCCCTCAGCAATGTTTGCAGGGATTGAAACAGCTGCTCGCCGCAATTGAATGGACAAACCATTAATTTCACTTTTTATTAACTCTTTTGTTGTTTTATAACACATGACTACTCAATCCATTCCTTTCTTCCAAACCTCTAAATCTAGATAACTCTTCACCCGCATGTTTTCCACTGTCCCATTATCTCTGACCCCCGACTCCTGATCTATGATCCCTTTAATATCTGCGTCCTCTGCGGTAAAAATAGAGATTTAGAATTTATACGAAATGTTTAGTCCTAACAGGTGACTAAATGACTCATACGTTCCATTGATGTTCGTTAACTGGTTGCCGATTGTGTTGCCGGTGATCGTGCGTTTTTCAAAAAAAACCGCCATATATGCAGCATCAACGATAAACCTGCCAAATGTATAACCGCTTCCAATCGTTAATTGATGCCTGTTACCGTCGGTTATCCTCGGTTCAAAAGTATCTTTTGGGACAGGGTTGGGATCGTAGGCGTATCCTGTTCTTGCCTTAAAATTTTCATTAAATGAATACTCAAGACCAGTACGAAAGGCCAAAACATTCTTCCAGTCTTTTCGGATGGTCGTATCAGTTAAAAAAGGCGGCCTTTCGTCAGCATAATCAAACTTGAGTTGCTTATAGCTACTCCAACCTGTCCAGTCAAAGTCAAATTCTACTATCAGTTGATCAAAGAGTTTGTATGAGATTCCAACGAATAAAGTATCAGGCAAATCTAACGGAAGAGAAACATCAGATTTGAATTGTGAACTGCCAAAAGCAGATAAAGGAGAAGCGCCGTTTATATTAGATAATTCCACATCTCCTTTAATATTAAAATGAACCCGACTCCGGTACGCGATTCCGATTTTCATTTTTTCAGTCGGTGAGATTTGAATACCGAAATTATAACCCCAACCGGTTCCATTGCCGGTAAGGTGTGTTTTACCATCGGCAGTTCCGCCAAAAGCTGACCATGGATTTTGTTTATCATAAGTAACATGAAGTTTTTCATAATTTATTCCTCCCCCAATGGAAATTGCTGAATTAATCTTATACGCGATAGATGGATTGAAATTTAAAACTTTAAGATCCGTGTATGTTGCTTCATATCGAAAGGGACCGGCAGAGTTCCATTTTGAACCGAGTCCAAAAGGAGCATAGATGCCAAATCCAAATGCCAGTTTTTTATCTTCCAGATAAGTTCCAGCATAAAAATTAGGGGGATAAAATATTTGCGGTTTTTTATTGCTTTCAAGGCCGGTTGTGCTTTTATAATCTGTAGTAGGGGATATCAGAGTGCTACCTGCTGAAATCCAGTTTCCCTTCAGAGACGTCATCGCGGCAGGGTTAAAATAGATTGCGGATGCATCATCAACACTTGCCACCACTGCATTAGCTCTTCCCATCGCTGCGGCTCCCTGTTCGCCGATACGAAACCCTGCTGCTGTGGACAGGGCAGGGCAGATTATTAAAGAAAAGCATAAGATAATAATCACAAACCATTTCATTAGATATACCAGGATATAAATTAATTAATATAGCAATATTAATTAATAATTGACTATTAAGTCAAGCATAAATTTTACAGGGGTGGTTTGTGGAAAATTCAGTGTGAGTATTCCCCCTTAATAAAGGGGGATTCAGGGGGTTGTACTGCTGACCGCTGATAGCTGAACCTAATTTACCGCAGAGGAAAGTTTTTGGACGCAGATAAACGCAGATTTTTTATGATTTCTTAAGATTCTTTTGACAGGATTAACAAGATTAACTGGATTTATGAAATTTTTGGCGCAAAAGGATAAACTCCGTAAAACTTTTTAAAATCATCCTTTTTATCCTGTAATCCCGTCTAAAATTCTTTTCATTAAATGTTAATGTTAATTGAGCTTTGATAATTGTTCTCCACTCTTTCCATGCCAACTGCCTTTAATCCCTGACACCTGAATAGAGGGGGTTGTTATTCATTTGATAATACCAGTACCTAATGATAGAATTATGTTCATTATCAATATTATTTTATAAAAGATTCAATGGAATCCAATATTCATTTTAAGTATAAAGGAATTTACAAGGATTCTGAGATTGACCTAAATGATCTTGGCGAGTCTTTAATCGGTTTTGATAAATTAATTCATGAATTAATATCGATTTTAAATTTACGATGAGAAATTCACATAAAAGCAACTTCGCATCGCGAAGGATCGCTTATAATTGATGTATTAATAGAAATTGCCAATGAAATAGGGCAATTTCCTTTTGATACGGTTGAAGATTTATTTACCTATTTAAAATTAGCAGGAGAAGATAAATATAAGGAAGCCTTAAATTATTTTGATGATATAAGTGAAAGCTGGAAAGCCTTAAACAAATATTTTTCTAAATATCCACTTTCATTATTTGTATTATCATCAGCCATTTCTTTTTTAATAGGTATTGCTTGGAAATATAAAATAAAACCGGATTTAAATGATACTGATTTGCCCGGCAAAATTGCATTTGAACTGCATAAATTAACCCATAAACAGGGGTTTAAAAAAGCACTTCAACCTATAATTGAAGAAAAGGTAACACCTAACCACGAGTAATGAGTCGTCTAATGGCTGCCCCTTTTATCTTCAGAAATGTGTTTGGCGTAGGTTAATATTATCGTCCGCTGGATGAAAACACAAAAACGAGGTTGCTCAAAAATGAATGTTCAAACACAACACAAAATCATCAGAGGTGATAGCCGATATACGATAGAGTTAGAAGATAAATCGGTTCATCTTGTTATCACATCACCTCCGTACTGGCAATTGAAAGATTATGGAATAAATGAACAAATCGGATTTAACGATAGTTACGAAAACTACATAAATAATTTAAATCTGGTCTGGAAAGAATGTTATCGCGTTTTAGAAAATGGATGCAGACTCTGTGTAAATATCGGGGATCAATTTGCCCGTTCTGTTTATTATGGAAGGTATAAAGTTATTCCAATAAGAACGGAAATAATCAAATTTTGCGAAAGTATTGGATTTGATTATATAGGCGCTATAATTTGGCAGAAAAAAACAACAACCAATACCACGGGCGGAGCCAGTATAATGGGGAGTTTCCCCTTCCCTCGTAACGGTATACTGGCAATAGATTACGAATTTATTTTACTGTTTAAAAAACTTGGCACCCCCATAAGGCCTGATAAGAAAACTAAAGAGCAGTCAAGGATGACAAAAGAAGAATGGAAGGAATATTTCTCTGGGCATTGGCATTTTGGTGGCGTAAAACAAAAAGGCCATATTGCGATGTTTCCAGAAGAACTTCCAAAAAGATTGATTAAAATGTTTTCCTTTGTTGGAGATACAGTTCTTGATCCATTTCTTGGAAGTGGAACAACATCCCTTGCAGCTAAAAATCTTAACAGAAATTCAGTTGGTTATGAAATTAATCATGAGTTTATCCCCTATATTGAACAGAAGCTGCAAGTAAGCCAACTTGGCTTGTTTGGCGCTAAATATGAGCTTATAAAGCAGAAGAAAATCAATATTGATTTTAAGAACGAAATAAACAAACTTCCATATGTGTTTAAAGACTTTCATGCTTTTGATAAAAAAATCGATCCTAAGAAGTTGCAATTTGGTTCAAAAATCGATAAAAATGATTCTAATAGAGAAGAGTACTATTCTGTTAAAGAGATTATCAGCCCAGAACTTATCAAGTTGAGCAATGGCTTGACGGTTCGCTTAATCGGCATAAAGGAGGATGCAACAGCAAACGGGGAAGCTATTGAATTCCTGAAAATAAAAACAAAAAACCAGAAAGTATATATGAAATTCGATAAGATAAAATATGATGAAGACAACACTCTGTTTTGTTATTTATATCTTAAGAACAAAACATTTATAAATGCCCACTTGATAAAAAGAGGCCTTGCCTTTGTTGATGAGCAGGGAGAATATAAACTCAAAAACAAATTTCTGAATTTCAGGAAATCATGAATAAAGAATGGATTATCGGCTCTGAAGGGCGTAATTTGAAATTCAAGAGGGAAACTCTATTAAACTACGGAATGAACAGGTGGGGCTTGAACAAGACATACAGTGTAGGGCCAACATCTGAATTGATAAGCATGTGGGAATTCAAATCAAACCAATTTCTTCTTGGATGTGCCACGAAAGCGTTAAGTAACTGCAGTTGAAAATACAGGCATCGAAAGTGTTGACCCCATTTCCTCAGCCCGTCAAAACTTGACCCCCAAATCGCAAAACCACAGGATATATTTTTACATGATATTTATTGGAAATGAATTTATAATGTAATGTAGAAAGGGGAAGGGTTTTCAATGAAGCAGAAAGATATCTGGCTGGTTAATTTAGAACCAGTGAAAAGTACTGATATAAAGGAGGTGAAACCGTGCGTCCTTTTTAGTGACGATAACATGGAGGATTACTCATTAAAAGTCATTGCCCCTTTAACGGATTTTCAAGAAAATTCGAAATAGAGCCCTGGGTAGTAAAAATCGTTCCAGATGACAATAACAATTTGGTTAATGTTACTGCAATTGATCTCTTTCAGATCAGGTTAGTTGAAAAAGAACATTTCATCAAGCAAACCGGAAGCATTACTGATGATGATTTATTCAGGGTTTTGGAAGCACTGAGTGATGCGTTTGAATTATGAATTAAAATAAAAAGCAAATACCTAACTAAAAACCTTACGCATTTTAAATACATAGCCTATTTCTTAACGCGTATTCGATTTCTTTCAGTTCATTTTTTGCTTTACGTATAATTGCATTAATTGATCAATTCCTGTTTTTTTCATAAATGATTTTCAGTCCATCAAGAGTCAGAAGCGGGCAATTTTCTTCTATTACGGAAGAATGTTTTGCGATCAGATCTGCCTGACCACCGGTAGAGATGACTTTACTGTCTTTTCCGGTTTCTTTTTGTATTTCTTTTACCACGCTGTCCACAAGACCTGCATACCCGTACACTGCACCTGCCTGTATGCTTTCCTCAGTGTTTTTACCTATAACAGTTGCAGGTGAAATTAGTTCCACTCTTGGCAATTTTGCGGCTTTGTTAAAAAGCGCTTCCATGGAAATTGAAATACCGGGGAAAATCAGCCCGCCTAAATATTCACTTTTTTTAGAAACAACATCAAAGGTAATTGCGGTTCCAAAGTCCACTATAATTAACGGCCCTCCAAATTTCTCGAATCCTGCTACAGCGTTGGCGATTCTGTCCGCGCCGACGTCTTTTGGATTGTCATAAAGAATGGATAAGCCGGTTTTGGTATCCGACCCCACTATAAGCGGACTCACTTTAAAGTAACTATTAGACATTTCTTTTAGAACGGGCAGCAAAGGGGGCACCACGCATGAAATAATAACATCCGTAATTCCGCTGATATCGATATTATTCAGCAGAAAAAATTCTTTAATCATGATTCCGTATTCGTCAGCGGTTCTGTGCCGCTGTGAGGCAAGACGCCAATGCACTACAAGATTATCAGCGTCAAACAAGCCTATAACAGTATTGGTGTTTCCAATGTCTATTACTAAAAGCATGAAATCATTATAACGTATAGTGATGTTTATCTAAAAACTTCTTTTTATTAACCGCAAAGAACGCAGGTGGCAGGGTCACAAGCAAAGATGACAGATGACGGAGAACAGTAGGCAGTAGACAGGGGTGGCATGGACAAACTCGTTTGTCCGTGTGACAGGAATAGAGTTTGTTTTGATATTAGATTTTTTTATCAACAGGGTGCATGAAAATTTTGCTAAAAAAACACTTATGCTCTTCTTAATTTTTATTGACGTAATTGGGATAAATGACTATAGTACGAGTTATGCGCAAAATAGGGATTATAGCAAAAACAAATCTTACCTATCCAGCCGAGGTGGTTGTTGATTTAATCAAGTGGCTCAGGGAAAAGAAGATCGAAGTTTTTTTTGATCGGGAAACTGCGGGCGCTATTGGTTTGGAGTCTAAACAGAGCAGGCTTGAAATCATTCCTATGGTTGATTTACTGATTGTGTTAGGCGGCGATGGGACATTGCTCAGTGTAGCTCGATTGATAGCAGGCAGACCAGTACCTGTAATGGGTGTAAATATGGGTAATCTTGGTTTTTTAACGGAGATTACCCGTGATGAAATGATTCCTGTGCTGAAAAGGATTTTGGATGGGGATTTTGAAACAGAAGAGAGAATGTTGCTCGACATTAAAGTCTTACGGGAGAGCGAAAAGATTGCGGAACATAAAGTGCTAAACGATATTGTGGTTAACAAAGGGGCTTTGGCCAGGATTGTTGACCTTGATGTAAAAGTGAATAACCAGTTTGTTACCTCTTACCGATCAGACGGCTTGATTATCAGTACTCCCACCGGTTCCACTGCTTATTCTCTTGCAGCCGGAGGTCCTATTGTTTATCCGACCCTTAATGCCTTGATATTAGCGCCAATTTGTCCTTTTAACCTGAATAACCGGCCTATAATAATTCCTGATGATGTATCTATTGAAGTTCAATTGGCCACGGAGCATGAAGATGTTCATATTACTTTAGACGGTCAGGTAGGTCTTGAAATGAGATATAAAGATGTTATTGAAATAAAACGTTCCAAGGATAGCGTCAAGTTAATCAAGGCCCCTGATAAAAACCACTACGAAGTTCTCAGGAAAAAATTAAAATGGGGAGAAAGGTAAAAAGCAGGGATCGGTAGCCAGTGGTCAGGGATCGGGGGACAGTGGGCGGAAGCTCTTTTGGTTGTGGCCCGTGGCCACTCTGCGATTCAAAAGATAAATATTTCTTAAATATTCAACTCATTAAACCAATGTTACGGGAATTACATATAAAAGATTTCGCTATTATTCATGATTTACGGGTTCAGTTTGATGAGAGTTTGAATATCCTTACCGGAGAGACAGGGGCAGGGAAATCAATAGTTATAGGAGCGTTAGGTCTCCTTTTGGGAGAAAGAGCGGATATGGATTTTATTCGTACCGGTCAAGACACTGCTTCTGTGGAAGGTTTATTTGATTGCGCAAACTTTAGAAATATCTTTTCCTGTGTGGAACAGGCTGGAATCGAACTGAATGAAGATCAATTACTCTTAAAAAGAATTATTTCCCGTTCAGGGAGAAATAAAATTTATATTAATGGGTGTTTATCCACGCTTGCGATATTAAAAGAAATCGGAAACAGGCTGGTAGATATTCATGGTCAACACCAACACCAATTGCTGTTGCATCCTGAGAACCATATTGAAGTTTACGATTCATTCAATAAACTTTCTCATATTCGTGACAAATATAAGGAGCTTTATGTAAAGCTGCAAAAGTGTCAGACAAAATTAAATGCTTTGGATAAAAACGAAAGAGAACATTTACAGAAAAAAGATCTCTTTGAATTTCAAATGAAAGAAATTGATGATGCCCACTTGACGGAAACAGAAGAGAATGATTTAAAAAAAGAAAGAATTATCCTGCAAAACGCGGAAAAGCTCTGCCAGGCTTCTACCCACGCCTGCGATGAACTTTATTCTTCTGATAATTCAATTGTGGAGCGATTAAACAGGGTTTTGGAAGAGCTATCAGCTGTTGCTGAATACGATGAATCGGTAAAGAAAATTTTAGACGAAACAAAACCTTCCCTGTTTCTATTGGAAGAGGCGTCCACAAGGCTAAGAGATTATTCCAGACAGGTAGAAATAAACCCTGAAAAATTAAGCGAGATTGAGGACAGGCTTGCTGAAATAAATGAGTTAAAAAGGAAATACGGGAATTCTATAATAGAAATATTGGCCAATCGGGAAAAGATTGAGGAAGAATACAATGCTATTGCTCATAGCGATGAGATCAAAGAAAAATTGAATAAGGAAATTTCAGCTATTAAAAAGGATTTGGTTGGGGCAGCCGTTATCCTAGCGGATAAAAGAGAAAAAGCAGTTGAAAAGTTTGAAAAGATAATGGAAAAGGAATTGATGGAATTGAACATGGCTGGCGTCAGGTTTAAGGCTAATTTTTCTTACAATAAAGATGAAGGCAGTTTTATAAAATATCGAGGTGTACCGGTTTCTTTTTCTGAAAATGGGATTGGCGCGCTTGAATTCTTGATATCACCCAATCCCGGCGAAGAACCCCGGCCATTGGCGAAAATAGCATCAGGTGGAGAATTATCCAGAATAATGTTGTCTCTTAAGAATTTGCTTGCCGCTCAGGATACGGTTCCGATCATGATTTTTGATGAAGTAGACAGCGGAATAGGCGGCAAGATAGCGGAAACAGTCGGGCTGAAATTGAAAAGGATTTCACAAAACAAGCAGGTTTTTTGTATTACTCACCTGACGCAAATTGCCAGTTTAAAAGGGGCGCATTACCGTATAGAAAAAGAAGTTGTAAAAGGCAGGTCGGTTACAATAATTCGCAGATTAAGTAATAGTGAAAGAGTGGATGAAATAGCCCGGATGTCGGGTGGTGAAAGCATTTCACAGGTCACCCGTGAGCACGCAAAAGAAATGTTGAGTACACATCCCTGATCATTTGTGATTGTTGATTTTAGATTGTCGATTGGGGATAGGAAAACAGCAGCAAAAACCACAATAGTTAATAGTTATTTGTTTTTCTCTATTAACCAATAACAAACAATTGATAGCTATTATAATTACGACCAGAGATACGTCAGCAGGTCAAGGTAATCCGAAAGCAGGCGCGTGATAAGGAAATTTTTTCTTGTTATCTCTTTTCCCTGTTTTCCCATCTCTTTAGCCATTTCCTTATCTTTCAGAAGTTTTATGGTTCTATCCGCAAAACCTTCCTCATCGTCCGGTTCCAGTAAAAATCCGTTTATGCCGTCTTTTACCTGTATGGGGATACCTCCCACGTTCGATGCCACTACCGGTGTTCCTTTCCACATAGCTTCGGTTACTGCCAGGCAGAAGCCTTCTTTAATAGATTTCTGGATAACAACAGCGGCTTTTCGCTGTAAGGCATTTACAAGGTAGTTGTTTTCCAGCAACAGTAAAATGATGTCATCGTCGTTGGCAGAATATTTTTTAACAGCTTTTTCGACGTCCTGGAAAAGCTTGCCTCCTTCAGGGTCGTCTGTAGCAATATTGCCGCAAAGCACCAGCCGGCAATCTACCTCTTCTTTTACGCGAGCCCATACTTTTATTACCCCTTCCGGGTCTTTCCATTTATCGAATCGTGAAACTTGTACTATGTAGGGCTTATCCGTTTTAACACCGAACTTTCTAAGATATTTGCAAGTTTCACTATCTGTAATGTCCATATTTTTCGGAGTTATCGGGTCTATGGCAGGAACAATGATTCTTTGTTCTACGGGAAGGTCATGTTTTTTGTACGACTCGTGGGAGAGCAGCATCAGATCGTACCGGAGTATAAAAGGGGAGAGGAAGTCCCATAAAGTTTTATCCGGATTAGAGAAATCCACATGGCATCTCCATACCCATGGCTGTGCCTTTTTGTAGAACTTGATCATGGGCAGCGGCTGTGGATCATGAATAATTATACAATCGTGACTCAGATGGGTGTACGCCGCAAAGTCAATATTTGTCTGTATATAGATTCTTTCTTTATTTCTTGTGAAGTGTACCGGATCCCCTTGCAATCCGTTGTGAAATTTCTTGGTAATGTTAAAAAAGTCAGGATTCCCATGAAGCACTCTCCAGCCCGCGCTAAGACCTATGTCGTTCATAAGCGGGACAAGGCTGCTCAATATTTCAGCGACTCCTCCTCCCAGGTTAGTGGAATTAACATGTACCACTCTTTTCCCAAGCAGTTTTCTTGTTTTTTTGTGTATGTCTCCTATAATGTCGATGCCGACTATATCTGTATAATCTTCCAGAGTTCGCATGCGTTTATTCCTCCCTTTTATTGTCTATTATTAAAAAGTTACAACATACTATCATTTCTTTGTTTTAAAATCACTAAGTCAGTCCACAAGTTTTTTAAGAAGAGAAATTACTTCCACAGGGGATTGGATATTATACTTTGCGGATGTTGGCTGCAAACCTACCCTGATTGAATACGCGTTGTCAGGCAATATTGAGAACATATCTTCGTCAGTCACATCGTCACCTATTGACAGTATGAAGTCCCAGTCATTTTTCGATATCCATTTCATTACCGCATGCCCTTTGTTTATTTCGGAATTTTTAATATCTATGACCTTGTGTCCCTCAAGAACCTGTAGATTTTTATTGCTTGTCAGACCCAGGAGGTTGTCTATCAGTTCACTTACTCTAACAGACCCAATTTCCGGATCTACCTTTCTGTAATGAAAGACTAAAGAAAATTCTTTTTCTTCAATAAAGGAACCCGGGGTTCGGTCTACGTGAAGTTCAAGGATTTCTCTTATTTCATCTTTCCAGTCGTTTTTTAACGGTTCCAGCATTTCCCATGATTTTTGTTTTTCCCTCATCCAGACCCCGTGTTCAGATATGATGTTTAAATTCAGGTGACCGAACCATTTATTTAATGTTTCTTTTTCTCGTCCGCTTATCAACACCACTTCGTTTTTTTTGTTAGATGACAGAGATTCCAGCAGTCCTAAAACTTCATTATTCGGCTCCGCGTCTTCCGGTTTATCGAAGAATTGAGTAAGTGTTCCGTCGTAATCTAAAAAGAAAAGGCGGCGGGAACTTTTTTTATAGTTTTTTTTGAGTTTCTCGGCCTCCTCTATTTGGAGCACGCGTGTATGCGTTTCTTCCTGTAACTTTTTGGTGGACTTTAGCTTGCCGACAAAGTCATCCGCCCATTTAACCACGTTGTAGCGTTTTATACGCTTTTGCATAATTCTGGTTTTTTCAATTCTTTCAAGTCCCGGCATTTCAAGGGCCTTTTTTATGGCATCGGCCATCTCTTCATTGTTATTTGGGTTAACTATCAAGGCTTCGCCCAACTCTTTAGCCGCTCCGGTCATCTCACTGAGGATCAGGACGCCGTTCCCATCAGTTTTAGTTGCTATATATTCCTTGGCAATGAGGTTCATCCCGTCCCTTAACGGGGTAACAAGGGAGATGTCAGCTATGTTGTAAAGCGCGGTAAGGGGAGCGAAGGGAAGAAATTTATACAGGTAATGGATGGGAGTCCAGCCTACTGTTCCGTGTTTGCCGTTTATTTTGCCTATGAGTTCGTCCACCTGGCTTTTTAGCCTTTTATATTGTGTTACCTGGGAGCGTGACGGTACAGCAACAAGAATGCATACCACTTTTTCTTTGTATTCCGGGTTTTTTTCCAGGAATGTATTGAATCCTTCAAGACGCTCTATTATGCCTTTTGTGTAATCAAGGCGGTCTATGGACAGGATCACCTGGTAATTGCCCACGTCCTTTTTCAGTTTTTCTATTTCTTTCTGCACTTTAGGGTCCTCTCGCGACTGGTAATAGCGTTCGAATTCTATTCCCATCGGGAAAGTATCTACCTTGACTATTCGGTCGTGAGAGTGAAGTTGACCCATGTCCGGCTCATATCCTAAAAGGCGCTGTGAACTTTTCAGAAAATTGAGCGCGTAATCATAGGTGTGAAAACCGATCAGGTCGGACCCGATAAGGCCCTCAAGTATTTCATTACGCCATGGTAAGATGCGGAAAAGCTCGAAAGAGGGAAAAGGAATGTGAAGAAAAAAACCGATTGTGGCGTCCGGTAATTTTTCCCTGAGGAGTTTAGGCAACAACATCAATTGATAATCGTGTATCCATATAATGTCTCCTGCCTTTGCTATTGTTAAAACTTCTTCGCAAAAAAGTTCATTTATATGCTTATATGATTTCCAGAAGTTTTCTTTATACAGGGTGTGCTGGGGGAAATAATGAAATAAAGGCCAAATAGTGTTGTTGCAAAACCCGGCATAGTAGTTTTCAAAATCTCTTTTGGGAAGAAATACAGGATGGCAGTTGAAGTCTGATGCAAGTTTTTTTCTAATTTCATCCTTGTTTTTTTCAATTTTATCGCTATCAATACCGGGCCAGCCTATCCAAATGCTTTCATATGTTTTGTAAAAAGAACTAATGCCGGTTGCCAGACCACCTACACTTTGCTGAAAATTGAGTCCTCCTTTTCTTCTTTCTATATTTACAGGCAGTCTGTTTGAAACTATGATTAATTTGCTCATTTAATATAATGGCGTTTTATAGGAATAATTATTCAACTCTACAATATAAATTACTATAATAGTTAATTTTACGCCAAAAAAAAAGGCAAAAAGGAGAAGATCAATTTAAGGCTTCTATAATCTAAATAAAAATGAAAATTAAAAAGGCTGTTATACCTGCTGCGGGTTTGGGGACAAGAATGCTCCCCATTAGCAAAACTATTCCCAAGGAAATGCTCCCTGTCGGCCAAAAACCGATGATCCAGTATGCTGTTGAAGAAGCCATAAATTACGGTATTGAGACAGTGATCATTATAATAAATTCTGAAAAGGAATTAATTAAAAAGCATTTTTCAGGAAAAGCTCGCAAAGAAAGCCTGTCTGAAAAGGAAGTTCAGGGAATAAAAACAATTTTATCAAAGGCTGAATTGATATTTTTATATCAGAATCAGCCAATGGGACTTGCCGACGCAATAAGTCTTTCCAGGGAAACCATAAAAAACGAACCTTTTGCCCTTTTGTTGCCGGATAATATTTTTTTTTCTGATACTTCACCTCTTCATTTATTGGCAGAGGTCTTTAATAAGTACAAAAAAGACGTGTGTGCTTTAACAAAAATATATCCCGAAGAGTTTAAATTGTTTGGAAATTGCGGCAAGGTTGAATTGGAAAAAATTGGCTGCCAGGTTTATTCTATAAAAGAGATTAAAAATAAAGAAAAGGGTGTTTTCGTATCTGAATCATCTGCCCCAATAATCAGAGGATTTGCCAGACACATTCTTTTTCCACATTTTTTTGAGTATATTGAGAAAATCAGGTCTGATTCAAATGGAGAATTGGACGATGTCCCTGTTTTTCAATTGCTGTTAAAGGAAAAAGGTATGATAGGTTGTCTTCTTGACGGGAAAGGGTGCGATGCCGGGAACCCCCTGGGATATCAGGCTGCAAATGAGCTCATCCAGGCGAATGTTATTAAACCGGTTACATAAAACTGACCATCTACAACCGCGTCACAAGAGACCCCCTGTGAAATAATTCTTTTGTGATAAAGGTATAAATAAAAAGCAGAATAGCCTATAGAAGCCAGCAGGAAAAAAGAAAGAGACGATGCCCAGCTAAACCACCCCGAGGCAAACAGACCGACCGCAGTCATAATTAATACAACACCAAGATACAACTTAGTTTTTTCCTTACCGATTATGATGGGTATTGTTTCCCGGCCAATCAACTGGTCTCCCTGTATATCCCTGATATCAAACAGGAGAGACCTCGTATAGACCAGAGAAAAAACAAACAGAAATGCCACAGATACGGCTGAAAAAGAACCGATGCTCTTCTGGCTCAAGAATGGAACAAAAACTGTTATAGTTGCCCATGCCAGGGCAATGAATATGTCTTTAGAAGCCGGTATATCCTTCAACCTCCAATATCTATTAAGCCCGACATCTTTTGGAATAATTTTTACACTGTAAAAGATACCTAATAAAGTAGAAGCAAAAACCGCCGCAAAGGGTAGGGAGCCTAACTTAAAAGAAATAGTGAGCGCGGTCAAGGAGGAAAGAATTCCTAAGGCTAAAAAGGGAAATTTATATTTTCCATAAAAAGCATTTTTAATTGGATTATTGTGCCCCATTGCCTCACGGTCGGTAAAATTGTTCAGCATATACATAGACAGAAAATAAAAAAAGGCAACAAAAGCGTAGCTGAATTTTGGAGTCAAATACTGCAACAGGCAAATGGAATAAGCAAGTACGCCTCCTCCCATGGCTACATAAAGGTTGCTGAAAACAAGAAACCTTCCAAAAAATAATGATAATTGCGATATCCTGCTGAGCTCTCTCTTTTCAATGCTTTCTACTTTTTCCATAACCAGGCTGATCATCCATGCAGGGGTAGAAGCTCCGGCAGTAACGCCAACAGTTTGAAATCCGTTCAGTTGTTTTTCGTCAATCTCTTCTTCTGTTTCTATAAAAAAGGTAGGGGCACCAGAAGCTTTGGATATTTGCGCGAGGCGGGCAGTATTGGCGCTGTTTTTCCCACCAACAACAATCATGGCGTCCACTGTTTTAGCCAAATTTATTACCTCTGTTTGTCTTTGATCTGTTGTATCGCATGTGGTTTTAAAAATCAGCGCGTTTGGAAAACGTTTTAAAATACGGTTTGTAATATTTTCATACAGACTTTTATCAAAAGTCGTCTGGGCTACTACACAGACCTTTTCTATTGGAGGCAAACCAGCAACTTCTGATTCGCTTTCTATAACGCTTCCTCTACCTTCGGTAAAACCTAAAAGACCTTCAACTTCAGCATGATCTTTATCTCCTACAACAATAGTAGAATATCCTTTGCGGGCATGGCGTTTGATAATAGATTGCACTTTCATTACTAAGGGACAGGTAGCGTCGCTAACATTAAACCCATTTTTTTTAATCTCCCGCCTTTTTGTGGGCGTGATTCCATGTGTTCGTATAACCAAATTGCCGGAGTCAGCATTTTTAAAATCTTTCAGAACTTTAATATCTTTTGATTCCAGCATTTCAATAACCTGAGGATTATGTATTAAAGGACCATAAGTATAAATGGTACCTTTAACTTTTCCTGAGACATCCATTACTATATCCATAGCCCTTTTAACGCCCCAGCAAAACCCTGCTGTTTTTGCTAATTTGACTTTCAACATAAATGTACTCTTGAAAATTTTAGTGAACGCAATAAATAGCAAGTAAACATAAAATGATATTTAACCCAAATAAAAATCAGTAGTGTCCGGTTAGAAAATTGCACAAGTCAACTTTGTCATGCCCGAATGTTTTTATCGGGCATCCAGTAGTTCGGTTCCTTCATAGATTCCCGCTAAAAGCATGCTGGAATGACAGCTTTTATGTGATAAAACCAAGATGCAAAAACCTAACCGGACAACGCTGAATAAAAATAATAAATTAAAATATTATACTTCATTATGGTAAAAAAGAAAGGTTCAAAATGATGATAGTTGTGTGGATTTTAGATAAAATGGGATGAGAAGAAAGATTTAAAGGGCAGGGAAGGGTCACCCCTGCCCCTTAATCAGAGAGGAGATTTATCTCTAGAGCGGTTAGACCTCTTAGCGAGGGGGCTAGTGGGTCTATAAATAACTTTTTAAGTCACCACTCATGTTTATTGTATCGGTAGTTGAGAAAAAATACTTTATAGTTATTTTAATAATTGTGTATACTTAAACTTAATGCGGAGGAGTCTCAACCAAAAAGCTTTTATTTTGACAGGATGAACAGGATAAACGGGATTATTTGAAAAATCATGCTTCTTGAAATTCTATAGATTTTGAAAAAAATCTATACTCCTTAAGCTTTTCAAGTATGTTTGTTTTGCATAACAAAAAAGCTTTATTCAAAATAGATTTAAAATAACCAGTTAATATTATTGAGAAAGACTTTATTGGTTTACAGGTCTAACAATTCTGTTATCCTGTCTAATGTTTTCAATAGGTTACAGAACTCGTATGAATATAAAAGAACAGTTACAATATTTGCTTCGTGGTTCCGTTGAAGTGATTTCGGAAAAGGAACTTGGTAAAAAGCTTGAAAAGTCAATCTCTTCCGGACAGCCTTTGAAAGTAAAAGCCGGTTATGATCCAACCGCCCCGGACATTCATCTCGGTCATACTCTTTTAATGCAAAAAATGAAGCATTTCCAGGAACTGGGGCATGAAGTGATTTTTTTAATAGGCGATTTTACCGGCATGATCGGAGACCCAAGTGGAAAATCAATAATGCGGAAAAAAATGACCAAGGAAGAAATCGCTGAAAATGCCGCAACATATAAAAAGCAAATTTTTAAAATACTGGATCCAGATAAAACAAAAATTGTATTTAACAGCCATTGGATGGAAAAGATGTCCTCTACGGATTTAATAGAGTTAACCAGCCATTATACGGTAGCACGAATGTTAGAAAGAGATGATTTTCATAAACGTTATAAAGGACAGCAACCTATAAGTATTCATGAGTTTCTATATCCGTTAATACAGGGATATGACTCGGTAGTATTAAAAGCGGATGTAGAGTTAGGCGGTACAGACCAGAAATTCAATTTACTGGTAGGAAGAGAACTCCAAAAAGATTTTGGCCAGGAACCACAGGTAGTTCTTACAATGCCGTTGCTGGAAGGCACCGATGGAGTTCAAAAAATGAGCAAGAGCCTGGATAATTATATTGGAATTACTGAGCCGCCCGGAGAAATATTTGGGAAGATAATGTCCATATCAGACGAGTTGATGATCAGGTATTACGATTTGCTGAGTGATATTTCTCTGAGTGAAATAAAAAAGATGAAAGAACAGCTAAAAGCAGGCACTGTTAATCCAAAAGACTGCAAAGTAAAATTAGCTAAGGAAATAGTCGCGAAGTTTTATTCAGCCGACAAAGCTAATAATGCCGCTAAAGAGTTTGAAAATGTTTTCAAAAAAAAAGAACTTCCACTGGAGATGCCGCAATTTAATGTTAAGTGGAATAATGAGAGAATGTGGGTCTGTCATTTAATTAAAGAAACTGGGCTTGCCAGAGGCTCGTCGGAGGCCGTTCGCCTGATTAAACAGGGGGCTGTTAGTATTGACGGCGAAAAAATAACAGACAGTGACTTGCGACTGGAGAAAAAAGGAATGTTTATTTTGAAAATCGGCAAAAAAAGATTTGCCAGAATTAAACCTGTATAGTTTCTTAGGAGGCAGGAGCCTCCTGGTATGCGTTCCCAGGCAGAGCCTGGGAACGAGAATAGCAAGGGAGAAAATTAAAATTGGCACAAACAATTACTGAAAAAATTTTGGCTTTTCATTGCGGGAAAGATTCTGTGACCCCGGGAGAATTGATTAACGCCAGGGTCGATATTGCCTTAGGGAACGATATTACTGCTCCCATAGCTATTGATATTTTTGAAAAATCAGGAGCTAAGACTGTTTTCGATAAAGATAAAATTGCGTTAATAGCAGACCACTTTACCCCGGCAAAAGATATAAAATCAGCACAACAGGTGAAGCAGTTAAGGGAATTTTCGCGAAAACATAAAATTACTCATTACTTTGAGCAGGGGAGGGTAGGTGTAGAACATGTCTTGCTGCCTGAAAAAGGAATTGTGCTTCCTGGAGACCTGATTATAGGAGCAGATTCCCATACCTGCACTTATGGTGCGCTTGGAGCGTTTTCTGCCGGTGTTGGAAGCACAGATCTTGCCGCAGCCATGATTACCGGTGAGGTATGGTTTAAAGTTCCTGAATCAATCAGGTTTATATACCATGGAAAATTAAACGAGTTTGTCTCAGGGAAAGATTTAATTTTATATACCATTGGCATGATAGGTGTTGATGGAGCGAGATATATGGCGATGGAGTTTACAGGCGAGACAATCTCTGATCTCTCTATGGACAGCCGTTTTACCATGGCTAATATGGCTATTGAGGCCGGCGCTAAGAATGGAATTTTTGAGACAGACAAAAAAACCAAACAGTATGTGAACGGAAGGAGTTCAAGGGCTTTTAAAGAATATTTTAGCGATAAAGACGCGGAGTACGTTGAAACTTACGAAATTGATTGCGATAAGATTGAACCGCAGATTGCGTTTCCTCATTTGCCTGAAAACTCCAAACCCATCAGTGAAGCTATTGGTATTCATATAGATCAGGCAGTCATAGGTTCATGCACGAATGGAAGGTATTCCGATCTAAAAGAAGCCGCAGGAATTTTAAAGGGGCATAAAGTTCATCCGGACGTTCGCCTGATTATTATTCCTGCTACACAACATATATACAACCAGGCACTGAAAGATGGCTTGTTCCAGATTTTTTTGGATGCGGAAGCCATAATAAGTCCACCCACTTGCGGTCCTTGTCTTGGCGGGCACATGGGTGTGCTTGCTGACGGGGAGCGGGCTATATCGACAACGAACCGGAATTTTGTCGGTCGGATGGGGCACACCAAAAGTGAAGTTTATCTTTCCAACCCGGCAGTTGCGGCTGCGTCAGCTGTCAAAGGGGAAATTGCCCATCCGAAGGAGATTGTTTCGTAAAGCGGCAAATTGCCGCAACCAAATAGGGCTTCCGCCCTGGAGAATCAATAAAAAACTTCCCCCAGCTTTACTTAAGGCGCGGCGCTTCGCCTAACGCACTGTCACAACACAGAGCTAAACAGTGCCTACAACAATAAACACTAAACACCGCCTCAACAAATAAATATAACCTTCCCCCAACTTTGAATAAGGCGCGGCACATTGCATAAGGAACTATAAAAAGAAAGAACTAACAAGTGCCTAAAAAAATAACACCTAAACACCGCCTAAAAAAAGAAGTTTTTACAGTGTAATACTATAAATAATTTCAGATGAATGAAAAGGCACATAAGTCTACCCTCAATACTATAAAAAGCGCCAGGGTTGTTTTCATTGAGTTTAAAGAGAAAAAATACCATGGCAGACTTGTTGACAGCAAGCCGGGAGAAAAGATGGTTTTTATAGTTCCAAAGGTAGATAGCTATCTGGGGTCAAAGGTACTAAGAGGTACCCCTGTAGCTATCCGGGTCATTTCTGCTAAGGGCACCATTGTGGCATTTGAAAGCGAGCTGATTGAAAAGAAGTTGCCAAAACTGATACTCAAGTTTCCTGAAAAAGAAAGTGACAAATACATTCGGTCCACCGGGCGTACGTTTGCAAAATTACGAGCTAAGATTGTTATAAAAAGTTGTGAAAATCAAATGATTGCAGAGGACGTTTCAGCAATTGGATTTATACAAAACTTGAGTGATAACGGATGTTCTCTTACTTCAAGCGTTAACCTGGAAATATCTAATATCTTAAATCTTTCCATTACAGTACCCGTAAAAGGTATAAATAAAGTTTTCGATCTGCGTGGTACTATTCAGAGGAAAAAGATAGAAGGAGATGGGAAAAACAATTACGGAATAGAATTCTTTGACAGCGATATAAAGATATTAACGGGGATCAGAAAATTTATTGAAAGCCAGAAACAAAGGATAGAGTAAAAATATTAATAATCTTTCCTCGTCAGTTTAAATAATATAATCAAATTTAAAAACAAAGATGTAAAGACAAATAAATCCTTTGTTTAACTTAAGTCAAAAGCAGACTTGATTCTTTTTTTCTTTTTGCTCTGTTTTGAAAAAATCAAAAACAAGATCAGAAGTGATAATGTAGTGAATGAAACTAAGCTTCCTATTTTAAAAGAGAGTGGTTGGAAGACAAATCTTACCTTGTTCACAGGCTCCTCTAAAAATACAGCCCGAAAAACTGAATTTGCCAGGAATAATTTTTTTTCATCCCCATTTACGTAGACGCGCCAACCCGGATAATATGTATCTGTTAAAACAAGAAATCCTTTTGTATTATTTTTTAAATAAATTAAAATTTCATTTTCCATGCTTGTGAAGCGCATGATAGAGTATTTTGGAGGGGGAAGGTCTTTTTCCATGAATGATGTTAGAGGATCTTTTTGCAGAACCACTGTTTTCATTGGGTCGAATTCCCCGTTATCAAGGCTTTTCTGTAAATTAAAAGTTGGGTCAAACCTTACCTGATTAACAAAAAAAGCCCTCGCAGTGGC
>CBDUII010000005.1:0-22456 GCA_965367285.1 uncultured bacterium | reverse complement strand
AAAAACTGCCATGGACGGCAGTTTTAGGGATTTTGAGAAAGTTAGCCAGGATGGCCTAACTTGATTTCACCTGCTTTTTTTTCAACCTCGATCTCCATTTCTTTTTTGAATTCATTTAAGCGGTTGATTATTTCCTTATCGGATAAAGCCAATATCTGCACGGCAAGTACAGCGGCATTTTTCGCGCCGGCTTCTCCGATAGCCATGGTGGCTAACAGGTATTCCACCCGGCATCTGGACAGTGGCAAGCAGGGCGTCTAAACCCTGCAGGGGGGAAGAATTAATTGGAACACCGATAACAGGTAAAATTGTTTCCGCGGCTATTACACCAGCAAGATGCGCGGCGCCTCCTGCTCCGGCAATTATCACTTTAATTCCCTTGTTCTCGAATTCCTTAATGAGAGATCGTGTTCTGTCAGGAGACCGGTGAGCTGAAGTAACCGTCATTTCATATTCAATTTCAAACTTCTTTAACCTGTCCGCTGTCTTCTGCATAACCGGTAAATCAGAATCATTTCCTATCACAATCGCGACTTTTATTGACTATGTCTCCTTTTTGAAAAATAAATTTAGATATTAGTTGTCAGGTATCAGAATACGAACAGTCTTACCCTGACCCCTGTTTCCCGAAAACAGAACCCCGGGATGCTCCCTCTTACGTGGGCATAGCATTATAAAAAGACAAAAAAACTTTTTATACCATGCAATAGTACGTTTCAGACCTTCTTCCATGTCAAACTTCGGCTCCCAGCCGACTTTTTTATTAATTTCAGAATAATCAGCTTCAAGAGACATTAAATCCGCGGAGCGCCCCTTTTCAAACAGTATTTCAGATTTGGATTCGGATAATTTTTTTATCATTTCCGCCAGTCCCTTTATAGACGTCTGCTTGCGGGTGCCTATATTAAAAACATCTCCTGCCATTCCGTTTCCCCTAACTGCGATAAGAGTATAAGCGCTGACCGCGTCCTTCACATATTGAAAATCCCTTGTCTGCTCTCCGCTGTCATGAATGATAATAGGCTCGTTCTTTAAAGCCTTGACAATAAAATTAGAAACCACACCGGCATTTCCCCATATATCCTGGTTCTCACCATAAGTATTAAAATTACGGATGATAACTACCGGGTACTTATACCATTCAAACATGGCTCTGCAGTGCTTTTCCGCGGCTAACTTTGTCACCGCGTAAACACTTCTCGGCAGCATAGGGTGGTTAGTATCCATAGGGGTATAAATGGGGTTTCCATAAACTTCCGGGGAAGAAGCGTAAATCATCATCGGCCAGTCTTTTGTTTTTACCAGGGTTTGCATTAAACGGAATGTTCCGTACTCATTGTTCTGAAAATAATCGTCCTGCCTTTCCATGGATTCGGGAATAGAAATATACGCCGCTAAATGGATAACAGCCGATAACTTTAACTTATCTAATTCCTTCGCGGTAAAGTCATAGAATTTTTTCTTAATTAGTTCAAACTTTTCATCAAACTCTGGAGATTTAATAAAGGGGTCTTTTTCAAAAAAATTCCTCGAAAAATCATCCACACCTATGACTTTAGAGACATCTTTTCTTCGTACTAATTGATCAACCAAGTGCACACCGTAAAGGCCAGCTGCCCCAGTCACCAGAATTTTCATACATTCCCTTAACTGCCAACTATTAATTGTTCACTGATAATTGTCCCCTGTCTTCAGTCTTCAGTCTTCTGTCCTCTGTCCTCTGTCCTCCGTCTTCTGTTCCCTGTCTTTTTCCAGTTCCTTTTGTCCTTTCCACATAGGGCAGAATTTGCCATGCCATTCCATGACCTTTCCGACAGTAGTTTCAGGGTTATTGCGGGCATAATTACACAAAGGGCAATTATCGCAAGCATGTGCAAGGGCTTTTTTAATACGATTCATAAATGTACTATATCAAAGGGGTTGCTCAAATTGCAAATTTAAACTAAGAAAGGAAAGTCCCACTTGCCAGAGGGGATATCTAAAAAAATTGGGATGTTATTCCTCTGATCCCCGACAACTGACACCTATCAACTGAATAGAGGGGATGATGGAGATCGGGGCTTTAAAAGGGGGAATTCCGATGGATTTTGCAGAAAGAACTGAAAAACTATGCTTTCTCTGCCGCCAACCGCAAAATTATTCAATCTATATTAAAAGATAAATATTTTGATAAAATATTGAAGTAACGGTTTAAATCAGGTGCTGTGGTTCAGACGATGCTTGAAGATAACATAAAAGCACGTCACGCCGGGCTAAGATTCCAACTAATTTATCTTTTTTTGCAACAACAGGTACCCTTATCAAACGATTTTCTTCTAATACCCTTATTACGTCGGTAATAGGAGTATCTTCCTCAACAGTTACTGTATCTTTAGTCATGATATCTTCTGCCTTCACTTTATTTTCATCCTGTTCGTCCATAAGGACCTTTAAAAGATCATATTCACTTACGATCCCTAAAAGGTTCTTTTCGGAATCAACAACCGGAAGACTGCCATACCCTCCATCCACTAATGCGGAAGCTATATCTCTCCACGAGGTGGACGGATGACAGAATCTGACCCTGTTTTCCATAGCCTGACAGGCTTTTAAACACTTAACATCCACCCCGCCTAACATAAATTCTGATCTTCTCATAGTCCCTCCCTCACAAATATTAATAATAATCTTTTTCAATAGAATTTTAAATCAAAGAATAACCAATTGTCAAACTTTATTATTAAAATATTGACAATATGTCCTTCCTCTTTTACAATCCGTCTTTTAAATCCATAATGCGGCGGAGCTGCAGAATCACACCCCCGATTAAAAGGCGTAAATTGGGGCTGTCCGAAAACACCAAAGGGACTTATTTTGTCATTCCTTCACTTCGTTCAGGACAGGTCTGATCCCTTCGCTTGTCATTCTGAGCGAAGCGAAGAAATCTCTACAAGAGGCCTCAGGACAGGCTCCGCGAAGAATCTCATAAGTTCAACAAGTTACAGATAAGAGATTCTTTGGCTAAAGCCTTAGAATGACAGTTTTAGGACAGCCTGATACAGGGGGTTGTGTCTCTTGTTAGGGAAATAAGGGAGTTGTAAAAAACTTCCTAAAAAAAAAGTCTTTATATAATAATAGTGCAGGGAGTTCTGTTAAGTTTATAAACCGTCAGAGGGAAAAATAATCATGTCTGCTTTGAAAATCAGAAAAAACATAGTGAAGAACGTAAAACGTATTGTGATTAAAATCGGTAGCGGGGTTCTGACCACGGACAAAGGCAAAATAGATGAAACCATTATAAAAAAAATCGTTCTTCAAACATCTATGCTGGTAAAAAAAGGTTGTGAAGTTTTAATTGTTTCTTCCGGGGCGATTGCCGCGGGAAAAACGGAACTGAATATAAAAAAAGTATTGACCGATATTCCTTCAAAACAGGCGGCCGCCGCCGTGGGACAAAGCCGCCTGATAGGTTTTTATGAAAAATATTTCAAAAAGGAAAAGCAAAAGACCGCGCAGGTGCTTCTCACGCATGATGACCTCAGCAACCGTTGCAGGTACCTTAATGCCCGTAACGCCCTGATGACCCTTTTATCTTTTCATGTCATACCGGTGATTAATGAAAACGATATGGTGGCGGTCCAGGAAATAAAATTTGGCGATAATGATACCCTGTCCGCGCTGGTAGCCCATCTTGTAGACGCCGATCTATTAGTAATTCTTTCTCATGTGGATGGGTTATTTACCGGAGATCCGGCTAAAGATAAAAAAGCAACTCTTATCCCATTTGTAGAGAAAATCACACCCGATCTTCAAAAAATAGCAGGTAAAAGCAGTTCCCCGGGAAGTGTCGGCGGAATGCTTACAAAGCTAAAAGCCGCGAAAATTGCTGCTGACAGTGGTATTGGGACAATTATTGTTAATGGGATTATAAATGATATAATAACCAGAGTTTTTAAAGGGGAAAATATCGGGACGCTTTTTTTAGCCTCACAGGACAAGCTGACCCGGCGAAAACACTGGATTGTTCATACGCTTAAAATAAAAGGAAAACTCATTCTTGACGACGGTGCGAAAAAAGCCATTGTGAAAAGGGGGAAATCATTGCTCCCTTCGGGAATATACGGGGTAATCGGCAATTTCGACAGCGGAGACTCGGTCAGTTGCATGGACAGCAAAGAAAATGAATTCTGCCGGGGCCTGGTCAATTACAATTCAGGGGATTTAAAAAAAATAATGGGAAAGCATACTTCCAAAATTGAAAAACTTCTTGGTTTTAAAGTTTACGATGAGGTAATACACAGGGATAATTTGGTTATATTGTAATAATGGAAAAAGGGGGGAATTGCTCGATGAGTTTAAAGAGGGTGGTTCTGTAGATTAAATTTATGTATAGGAAATTTCAATAATCACCCTAAATCCCATAAGCGGCTAATAAAAAAAGCTAAGGGTGGCATGGACAAGCGCTCTTTGCTTGTCCGTGTTTGATTAGCACGGACAAACAAGTTTGTCCCTGCCACCCAAAGAGAAAGTAGTTTCAGTGGAGAAATGAATATCAATCTATGGATCAAGGGCCAGGCCTTGAAAGATAAGATTTATTAATCCCGTCCAATGTTCTTCAACAGTTCTTCTTAAAGAAATTCCAATTTTCCAGCGACCTTCCCAATATTGTCAAAATCCCTGTCATTATGAAGCAGCTTAAGACCATTAATCTAAACAATAAATCCATAACAAAAGAGGAGAAATTAGAGTCGTGCTTCCATCGTTTTTTATGCTATTACACTGTAAAAACTTGTTTTTTTAGACGCTGTTACTTCTTTCTTTTTACAGCGCCTTATGCAAAGCTGAAGAAGTTTTTTTGATAGTTCTCCAGGGCGGAAGCCCTATTTGGTTGCGGCAACTTGCCGCTTTATGCTTTTATTCTTTTAGTTTTCTGCTAACATAGTTTTTCATGCGGCGATAGCTTATGCTTGATGTATAGGAATTTCAATGTTTATAGATTCCCGCTAAAACTTGTCCTCGCACGCTCCCCGCTTAAAGTATGCGAGGACAAGCTTTATCGGGGAGCGTGCGGGAATGACATGTTGTGGTTTCTGGAATGACATGTAGAGGTGCTTGGAAATGATAATCCTGCGCTTTTTGTCATTCCCGCTAAAGCGGGAATCTAACTTGTGCGTTTTACCTTATTGATACTAATACTGGAGAATAAGTATGAAACCGGATTCCAAAGAGATTAACTTATTGGTTAAAAATATCGTTGAGGCAGTACATCCGTGAGCTTACTTAAAGAAAGGTACTTATGATCACAAAAAAAATAAAACAGATCGCGCAGGATGCTAAAATTGCTTCCAGAAAAATGGGGGGAGTTAACACAAAAATTAAGAATGACGCCCTACTGAAAATGGCGGACGATTTGACTGCAAATACTGATCAACTTGTAAAAGCGAACTCCAAAGACCTTGAATTTGCCAAACAAAAGGGGTTGAGCAGCGCCATGCAGGACCGCCTTATGCTTAACAAAGAGCGCATCGAAAAAATAGCGGACAGCCTCAAGGAAGTAGCTTTGCTGACCGACCCGGTTGGTGAAATTGTAAATATGCGGCGGCGTCCTAATGGCCTGCAGGTGGGGAAAATAAGAACACCTATTGGTGTAATAGGGATTATTTACGAGTCAAGGCCTAATGTGACAGTAGATGCCGCTTCGCTCTGTTTGAAATCCGGCAACGCGGTGATTTTACGCGGGGGTTCTGAAGCCATCAACACTAACATAGCCCTTGCCGGCATATTGATTAAGGCGGCAGGAAAATCAGGGCTCCCGGAAAAATCCCTTCAATTGATTGATATCACCGACCGGACTGCTGTTCAGGAACTATTAAAAATGGACGAATACATTGATTTAATTATTCCAAGGGGAGGGCATGAGCTGATCCGAACTGTGGTAGAAAACTCATCTATTCCTGTAATCAAACATGACAAAGGTTTGTGCCATGTTTATATCGATGGCAAAGCTGATTTGAAGATGGGTGAAGAAATAGCTTTTAACGCTAAAACTCAACGTCCGTCTGTTTGTAATGCCATGGAAACTCTTTTAGTGCATAAAGATGTGGCGGAAGAATTTCTGCCTTCCATGATTAGCCGTTTCGAAAAAGCGGGGGTTGAAATTCGAGGATGCGCTGAAACTAAAAAGATTGCAGGTGATATAAAGGATGCTTCAAATGATGACTGGAATACGGAATACCTGGACCTTATTCTTTCAATAAAGGTTGTAGAAAGTCTTGACAAGGCTATTGACCATATTACCCGTTACGGCTCCATGCTTTCTGAAGCGATTGTTACAACCGATTATGATAGGTCATGGAAATTTCTGCGGGAGGTGGATGCTTCGGCTGTGTATGTCAATGCTTCAACCAGGTTTACAGACGGAAATGAGTTTGGCCTTGGGGCGGAGATGGGGATCAGTACCCAGAAACTCCATTGCCGCGGTCCCATGGGATTAGAGGAGTTGACTTCTACTAAATATATAATTTTTGGCAACGGACAAATAAGAAGCTAACTAATAATTTTTTTGACAGGATGAACTGGATTTTTTTTATATATGGAGTGAAAAGGCGAGTTGAACGAGACTTTTTAAAAAAATCTTGTTTATCCTGTTATCCTGTCTAACATTTTTTTAATTATGAGAATCGGCATATTAGGAGGAACATTTAATCCGATCCATTTTGGACATATTTATCCGACATGTGAAGCGGCCAGGAAATTAAAACTGGATAAAGTCCTTTTTATCCCGGCTTACTCCCCGCCGCATAAGCCCGATGGAGAAATTGTTTCCGCGTACCATAGAATAAATATGATCAAACTGGCTATTGAAGATTATTCTAATGTCGAACTCTACTTTATGGAACTAGACCTACAAGGCTTTTCTTATTCGGTAGATCCTGTCGCTGCTGTTATGACAAAGAAAAAGGGGGCTGTTTTTTTTTTATAATAGGGATAGATGCTTTTCTGGAAATTGGCACATGGAAGGACGCGAACCGCTTATTGAAAAGCTGCCATTTCGTTGTTGTCAGCCGTGATAGGGTCATATCTTCTGATCAATCAGAAACTATCGCAGAAAATCTCTCTGAAAAATTCAGAGACTCCCACTTTCACTATGGAGAGGTAGAACCTGAAAGCGGATTGAAGTGCATCAAGGCGAATTCTTCGCCTTATTTAATAGTGCCCCTTGAAACAACCCCGGTTAATATATCTTCCACGGACATACGGGAGAAAATCAAACGCGGCGATTCCATTAAAGGGCTTGTGCCGGGGAAAGTAGATATTTATATTGAAAAAAAAATACTTTACCTTTAATATAAATGTGAATGGGATTATCCATAGAAGAAAAAGCGAAAATTTGCTATAAAGCGGTTATTGATAAAAAAGGAAATGATGTTGTAATGTTAGATTTAAAGGGAAGGACATCATTTACTGATTATTTTTTAATTTGCAGCGGTAATTCAACCAAACAAGTCCAGAGCATAGCAGATGAAATTATTGAATGCTTAAAGGCTAAAGGTACGAAAGGTGTAAATATTGAGGGCTATCAAACCGGAAAATGGGTGCTTGTGGATTGCCTGGATATTATAGTTCACATATTTCATGAAGAAGCAAGAAATTATTACGACATTGAGAGGCTATGGGGAGATGCCCCTGTCGTAAAGTTTGCGTTGAGTAATTAATTATATATAATATATATTATGGATCTGAAAGCAAAAGAGCAATTTAAGAATATATTGACCGGTATGAAGGATAAGCTGACCGAGGGTGTGGAAAGATGCCTTAACGACAGCAAGGAAGAAGTCAGCGGCGGTATTCCTGATATTAGTGATGACGCTACTCGTACTTATAACCGTCAGGTAATGTTAAATTTGAGCGAACAGGAAAGATCTCAGTTGGGTAGAGTTGAAGAAGCTCTTCAAAAGCTGACGAATGGACGTTATGGCGAATGTGAAGAATGCGGAGAATCAATTCCTGTTAAGCGCTTAAAGATAGTTCCTTTTGCTAAATTTTGCGTTACATGTAAAAGTAAAATGGAAGAAAACCCTTAAAACATACTCCTGATGTCTTTTCTCCAGATTCTTTTCTTTGCCGTTCTGTTAACAGTTTCTGTTTATTTCACCCTCCTTAATCAGGCTGTAGTTCCTATCCATCTGACGAGTTCCACAGAATACCAGCTTCCGATCAGTATTCTGGTATTAATAATTTTAGTTTGCGGATTTGCAATAGCTTCAATATTAAACTTTATCAGCAATTCTAAGTTCAGAATCGGTCTCTGGAGAAAATATCGCAAAAAAGATAAATTAAGCAAAGCCTATATAAAAGGACTGGAATATTACATTTCAGGACAGCAAAAAAAATCCATTCCTTTGTTAAAAAAGATTGCAGTGGAGGACTCAAAAAAAACCATGCCGTTGACGCTCCTTGGGAATGTTTTCCGCTCCCAGAACAATTTTGAAAAAGCAATTGATTTTCATCAAAAAGCAAAGTCCATTGCGCCTACAGATAAGTTCGTTTTGAAGAACCTGGAAGAAGATTACAAATCGACAAACAACCTGCCTCTTCAAAAGGAAACGGTCAAAGAACTAACTTTAGCAGAAAACAACAATCCGGATAATTTGTTTCGTTTAAGAGACATGCATATAAAGAGTGAAAACTGGAATGAAGCTATTGTTGTTCAAAATCAGATTATCGCAAAAGTTAAAGTCCCTGATAAGCGTAAAGAAGAAAAAAGAAAAGCCAGTATTTTTTATTATGAAAGTGCTCTGGGTTCTTTCAATAATGATTCCTTTCAGGGTACTATTCAAAATCTGAAGAATTCAATCAAAGCAGACGCGAATTTTACAGCGCCCCATATATTACTGGGGGAATCTTATTTGAAATTAGGAAAAGAAAAAAAGGCGCTAAAAACCTGGAAACGAGGTTATCAGCAAACGGATGATCCGTTGTTTCTAAAGCGGATTGATAAGTTTCATATTGATCGCAACAGTCCCAAGGAAGTAATTCAACTATATCAGGATGCTATTAATAAAAAACCGAAAGTCCCTATTCTTCATTTTTTATTAGGGGAAGCATATATCAGGTTTGAAATGTTTGATGATGCCATGTCCGAATTCCAAAAAGCCTATGTTTTTAATCCGGATTCTATCGCCCTCAATTTGTTAATAGGAAAAATTCATGAAAGGAAAGACGACTTTCAGTCTGCTTCCACCGAATACCAGAAAGCATTTCAAAAAGAACTGGCCTCTGTTCTGAAGTTTACGTGCGGAAAATGCGGTTACCAGATTAGCAAGTGGGTGGGACGCTGTCCTGAATGCAAAGAATGGGACATTAACAGTTTTGATATACAGAAGTCTGAGCAAAAGCTACTGGATTAAACTTCCTCCACAACTGCTGCCGCTGCCGGCCGTACAACCGTAACAGTGGTCCCCAATCTGAATATCAATACCAATAAGCTCTTGTAACGCTATTTCTCCAATTATATATGGCTTCCCGTTTTTCAGATACAGGTCAAGCATCTGGTTAAAATCACAGTCATAGAGCCTTCCATCCCAGCCGACACTTACCTGGGTTCTGCACATGAGGCGCTCTACAACTTCAGCATTAAAATTTTCCTTTAATAATTTCAGATAATATTCATATTTTCCTATTTTCTTTAAATATTTTTCATAGCGGTTAATCGGCAGATTGGCAAGAACATACAAACTGTTAAACACTATTCCAAAACGGTTTAAAAGTTCCTGCTTGTATTGTTGTTCGAGTTTTTTTTGCATGGGCGGTAAATTTGCACCAGCCGGATTATAAACCAAATGCAGCATCAGGTCAGCACTCTCTTTTCCATAGCCGATATCATTTAACCTTTTCAGCGCCTCAATACTCTTTTTGTAAACTCCATGACCTCTAATTTTGTCAACATTTTCTTCTGAATAACACGGAAGCGAGCAAACCAGTTCCACTTCATTGTCTTTATAAAATTGGGGGAGATGTTTTTTATTATTCTCCACAACTACGGTTAAATTACTTCGAACCATAATATGGCAATTTAGATGTCTTAAAGAAGAAACAAGGAATTTGAAATGAGGGTTGAGTTCAGGAGCGCCGCCGGTGATATCAATGGTTTTAATGCGCGAGTCTCTTACAAAATTGATAACACGATCAATTGTATCACGTGTCATTATTTCACGACGATCAGGGCCTGCCTCAACATGACAGTGCAAGCAGGATTGATTGCATAATTTTCCAACATTTACCTGGAGTGTATCTACTCCTTTCCTTTCTAAAGAAATAGATAATCTTCTCAAGTTGTCGCTAAAAGTTTTCATTTTCTACAAAATAGAAAATAGGACGCGGATGACATTTTGATAATATAAATATTATAGTACAAAACTACTTTTTATGAAAAGGTAAAATTATTCTAGAAAACACTGGAGAAGAAAATAACAATAGGAATTGAAAGGGAAGCATTTTTAGTTTAATGTATAGAAATTTCAATGTTTGTAGATTCCCGCTAAAACTTGTCCTCGCACGCTTTTATCGGGGAGCATGCGGGAATGACAGCCTTGTGGTTCCGTGGAGTGGGCGGTAAAGTCTCATGTTCTTTGTTTGCTGCCTACTTCTTTTAGCTCGCCCGAAGGACGTTAAGTTCTCATTTTTTTGCAGATTATGAATACATTTTTTTTAACACTTATAATTGGAGTAGTTATATGGTTCATCAAGCTGCAAGCGCGCCACGCGTATTTTCTCCACATGGCCCAATTGGAGAAATATCAGATCAATGATTATATATCCTGGATTTCTCGAAACAAGAAACATCTTCTGGACTTTAAAGAAATATACTTTACTGCAGTACTTGCTTTTACCGGTTTCTGGTGCCTTTATTTAACTCTGAATAAAGCAGAAATACTGCTGATAATATTATGGATAGGAGGTACCGCTTACCTTTTTCATAAAAGGGATCGGCCGAAATATAAGAAGAAATTGGTTTTCACGCCAAGGGCAATCAGGCTCTTTATAACATCAAACCTGCTTTTTCTTTATCTTACATCTGATATGCTGTTCCGGATTTTCTCCAGCACACAATATGCGACACTTCTGGTTATATTTGTTATTATCGCCGCCCAGATCATGCACCAGCTTGCCTTCTATTTTATTTTGCTTGGGATATTAATCAACCATCCAATTGAAACTGTTATTGATAAATATTACATGCAATCTGCCAGACATGTAATTCGTGGGAGTAAAGCAAATATTATAGGAATCACAGGGAGTTACGGAAAAACCAGCGTTAAAGATATATTGCACACTCTTTTATCCGTAAAACACAAAACACTAAAAACCCCGGAAAGTTACAATACCCCCATGGGAATTTGTAAGGTTATTCGTGGAGAACTGAAACCTGATTATGATTTTTTTGTAGTAGAAATGGGAGCCAGGCGCCCGGGAGAGATTAAAGAATTATGCGATTTGGTTGAACCGGAAACCGCAATTATAACTGCTATCGGCCCGCAGCATCTTGAGACTTTTGGTTCTATGGGAAACATTTCAGAAACAAAATATGAGATGATAAAATCTTTGCCGGATAATGGTACTGCTGTATTGAACGGTGATAACCCTGTTTGTGTTAATATGGCGAATAAAGGGCATCCACAAAATATATTATTATATGGCACTGATTTCGATATAAAAAAGATACCTCAAAAAAAAGGAACTTCTTATGCGTTTATTCAAGCAAACAACATTTTTATTGATTCCGATGGGAGCAGTTTTATTCTTAAAAATGGCCGGTCCGAGGTAGATATAAAATCTCATCTATTGGGACGAGAGAATATCCATAATATATTGGCGGCCACAGCGGTTGCTCTCCATTATGGAGTAACCCTGAAAGAAATCAAAACCGCTGTAAAAAATATAAAACCAACCCCCCATCGACTGCAGTTAATAAAAAATTCTAATGGGATTATTATTATTGACGATGCGTTTAATTCTAATCCGGCCGGCGCTAAGATGGCCCTGGATGTTTTAGGCAGCTTTAAGGGAGGAAATAAAATACTTGTGACTCCAGGGCTTGTTGAGCTGGGAGAAATTGAATATAAAGAAAACAAAAAACTTGGTGAAATGGCTGCCGCAATATGCGATTACGTCATTGTTGTTGGAAAAACACAGGCAGAATCGATAATTGCCGGTCTGGAAGAAAAAAAATTCTCTTCCGATAAAATTAAAAACGTCCAATCACTGGATATGGCTTCTCAATACCTGCAGACAATACTAAAACCCGGTGATATAGTGTTGTTTGAAAACGACTTGCCTGATAATTATTTGTAACAGCATAAAGGATCAATTTAAGTGAAAATTATAAGTAAATATGTCCTTCATGAATTTATTAAACTGGTTTTATTATCAATAATTACATTGATCATCCTCTTTGTGGTAATCAGTTTTTTTGAAAATATTGACGAATTTATTATGAACCAGGTGCCTCCTTCTGTTTTTATTAGCTACTACTTGTTTATGCTTCCACAAATATTTTTTATGATGGCGCCGTATTCCATACTCCTTGCCACTGTAGTTTGTATCAGTTCTTTATCGAGAAACTCTGAACTTACGGCAATGCGTGCTGGTGGAATAAGCCTCTTGTCTATTACTACGCCTATCCTTCTTGTTTCTTTATTCGTTACTTTAATTGCAATTGTAAGCAATGAGTTTATAACTCCGTTTACCAACCGAAAGGCCAACTATATTCAAAATGTTGAGGTTCGTAAGGGAAAGCCCAGAAGTATTATTCAAGAAAATAGAATATGGTACCACTCAAAAAACAACACCATTTGGAATATTGAATACCTGAATCCCAGAACCAGGATCTTCAAGGGAGTCCACATTTATTTTTACGAATCCGGAAATTCATTAGTAATGCGGCTTGACGCTTCTACTGCTGTGCATGATGGAGAATACTGGATATTTGAAGATGCATATATACGAAAATTTAATGATTTAAACAATCCGGAAAGCACTTATTTTAAAAGAGCAAAATATCGGTTTTCTGAGAAGCCGGAAGACTTTTTTCGAATCGAACGAAAAGAAAATGAAATGAGTATGCGACATATCCATCAATACAGGCAAAAACTGCGAAATGAAGGCCTGGATTCCACCAGGTACGATGTGGATTTCCATTATAAAATATCTTACCCTTTTATATGCGTAATTATGGCCCTTATTGCCATACCTTTTTCTCTCCGGTCAAGTCGTGCCGGCGGAATTGTATTCTCATGCGGTTTGAGCATTATCGTGGGTTTCATTTATTATTATTTATTTAGCATGTCCATCTCTATCGGCCATGGTGGAGCACTCCCTCCATGGCTTTCCGCATGGGGACTTAACATAATTGCTATCGCTTTCGGATTTTATATGTTGTTGACCATTGACAGCAATGTTTCCTTTCCTTTTTTACGAAAAGGGTAACAGCAAATGATCCGTAAAGCAGCTGTCGATATCGGCACAAACACTACTCGTCTTCTCATTGCGGATTTAGACCATAATGGAACCTTTACAGAAATTTTTTGCCGTCGAATAATCACACGCCTCGGGGAAGGCCTTTACAATCATAATCATTTGAATGACACCGCTGTTCAGCGTACTCTTAACGCGTTAATCATTTATTCGAAAGATATAAAAAAATACAAATGCTTAAATGTAAGAGCGGTAGCTACCAGCGCGGTAAGGAAAGTGGATAACGGGGAAGAGTTTGTCCGGAAGGTAAAAAGAGAAACCGGACTGAATATTGAAGTAATCAGCCAGGAAGAAGAGGCGCGTCTTGCTGCTTTAGGTGTTTTCAGCGGACTCAAGATAAAGCCTGAGACAGCCATGATTTTTGATGTAGGAGGAGGAAGCACTGAATTCATTCTTGTCGATAAATATGCAAATCCCATAAAAATCATTGGGCTTCCCATGGGCGTCGTTCATCTTACTGAAAAGCACATCAAATCAGATCCGGTAAATGAGAAGGAACTTCAGATTTTAAGAATTGAAGTAAAAAATGGATTGGCCAAAGTGAAAAAAGAAACAGGACATGTTCAGGGTTTTACCCTGGTAGGCACCGCCGGTACTCCTACCCAATTTGCCGCTCTTGATCTGGACCTTTTCCCTTATGACCCTGTTGCAGTAAACGGGCACAAAATGAGTTTCTCTGTAATAGAAAATATTTTTTATGAGTTAAAATCAAAAACCACTGCTGAAAGAAAAGCCATCCGGGCTATGGAACATGGCCGGGAAGATTTAATAATTGCCGGTGGAGTTATTTTATTGGAGACTATGGAACTTTTTAATACAAAAGAATTAACTATCAGTGATTCTGGGTTAAGAGAAGGGATTATAATAGGTGTATGATTTTTAGAATGGATTCACTTGCTGACAGCTTGCAGCTTTAAAAAAGAGCGGATTATTAGTTTAAAATTTAATTGAAATGCCGTTTGTGTTATTATATAAAATTAAGTAGAAAGTTTTTGAAAGAATGAACTGATTGGTTTTTATATTGCTAATAATCTATTAACCAGGGATGCCGTTTTGGTGGATTGAGCTATTAAGTGCCCAATCCATTTTTTTTGTCTTTATCCCAGAATAAAAATCTGTGTTATCGGTGCAATCTGTGGTTAAATAATTTTGGTTGCGGCAACTTGCCGCTTTATGATGGTATAAATTCTCGTCACTGTGGTGTCTTGTTATGGAATTTAGAGCTTTAAAAGAGTCTGGTATTTTTAATTTACTTTCTGATTTTGGTAAAGAGATTTCCCAGCCTCCCGGAATTATTGAATGGAGCGCGAGAGCTAAAAAAGAAGCGGAAATTAACGCCACAGTTGGAGTTGCTACAGGTAAAGCATCTGAATATATGGACTCCACTTCTGATGACGTAGGCATATTCCATCTTTCAGCTGTTCAGGAACAATTCAGCAAATTTCAACCTGATCAGGTCTTTGCCTATGCCCCGGTGGTAGGCATTCCTTTAGTTCGGGACAATTGGAAAAAATGGATTGGTTTTAAATTAAAAGATCACAATCCCGCTATTGAATCAATCATTACTCGACCATATGCAATCCCAGGCATCACACTGGGACTTTATGTTTTATGCCGAATGTTCCTCTCTCACGGAGAAAAGGCTGTTATCCCGGAAAAACGATGGGAAAATTATGACGCTATTATAAAAAGAAATATCGGTTCGGAAATTCAATCTTTTACTTTATTTCAAGATAACCGATTTAATTACGAGGGACTGAAGGAAGCAATTATCGAGACCGCAAAAAATCAGGATAAAATATTTGTATTGTTGAATTTCCCGAATAATCCCACCGGCTATTCGCCGGATAAGAAAACAGCAGAAAAAATATGTTCAACCCTGAAAGAAGCTGTTAAAGAATCAGATAAACCTCTTGTTGTGGTAACCGATGACGCGTATGAAGGGTTTGTTTATGATGATTCTCTTAAATATTCCATTTTTGCTCACCTTGCAGAACTTGATAAAAAAATTCTTGCAATAAAAGTAGATGGTGTTACAAAAGAACTATTGTTCTGGGGAGGGCGCCTGGGAATGATTACTTTTGCAATTCCTCCGTATTTTGGGGACAAGGGAAAAATTGAAGCGGAACTGGAAAACAAATTTGTCGGTCTTATTCGTGCCACTATCTCAAACTCAACAAGAATAATTCAAGAAGGAGTTGCTTCAATAGTTTCAGAACCGAACAAATTTTTACAAGAGCGTGAGAGGATTGTTAAGGCAATCGGGAAGAGAGCCAATGCCTTTAAAGAAAAATTAGAGAAAAATCCATGTCCGGAGATCATTCCTGATCCTTTTAATAGCGGTTTTTTCGCGTTTTTGAACATTAAAGGAGTGCCGGCGGAGACATTAGCCGATCACCTCTTAAAGAAATATAAAATCGGAGTCATCCCTGTTGAAAACAAAAAAGAAGGTATTAATGGCATCCGGGTGACATTCAGCTCTGTTATTATAGAAGATATGCCAGGGTTGGTTGCAGGGATTAATAATGCAGTGGCTGATCTGAAGTAGATTGTCTGCGTAATAAGTTTTTAGAATTGCGAAGTGCAATGGAGCCGCAACAAAAAAGTATACGCTAAATTACAAGTTTCAAGTACCAAATAACAAATAAACAACAAAATTCAATATAAAAAAACCAAAAAAAACCCTGAAAACAGAAAAATTGGTTTTTGGAATATTGGAATTTATTTGGAATTTGGAATTTGATATTTGGTGCTTCACTAAATAATTTCATCAAATTTTAGACGGTAACTTTTAAATGTCTCATGTGGTTATTATTGGTGCTCAGTGGGGAGATGAAGGAAAAGGTAAGATTATCGACCACTTAGCGAAAGATTTTGATGTAGTGGCCCGGTACCAGGGCGGGCATAATGCGGGGCATACAGTAAAAATAGGCGATAAAACCCGCTTCCTCCATTTTATTCCTTCAGGAATTTTTCGACCGGACAAAATATGTATTATCGGTAACGGGATGGTTATTGATCCAGGAGAGCTGATAAAAGAAATCGACACTATTAAAGCAGATGGAATAGATATTGACGGAAGACTGTTGATCAGTTCAAATGCCCACCTGATTATGCCTTACCATTATTTGCTTGATTCTTCCAGGGAGCAGGATTTAGGGAAAAATAACATTGGGACCACAAAGCGGGGGATTGGTCCGGCTTATTCTGATAAAATGAGAAGAATCGGAATCCGAATCTGCGATCTCTATGACAGGGAAAGATTAAAAAACTTAATTGAAGAAAACCTGAAAGAAAAAAAGCTAATTTTAAAGGAACTTTATGGTTTGGACTGTCCGGAAGCTTCAAAAATCGAAAATGACTATTTGGAATATGGAAAGAAAATAAAATCTTATGTAACGAATACGACTTTAGCCGTTAAAAAATATTACCGGCAAGGAAAAAAATTCTTAATCGAAGGAGCACAGGGATCAATGCTTGATATCGACCATGGCTCCTACCCTTTTGTAACTTCATCCAGTCCTTGTATTGGTGGTGTGGGCACCGGTCTTGGAATTTCACCCGGGAAAATCGATAAAATTTTAGGTGTAGCCAAGGCATACTGTACCAGGGTGGGGGCAGGTCCTTTTCCCACAGAGCTTACTGATGAATTAGGGGATCAAATTCGAAAACGGGGAAAAGAATTTGGAACAACTACAGGCAGGCCGCGCCGATGCGGATGGATTGACATTGTTGCCCTCCAGCATGCCATCTGGATTAACGGGTTTACTTCTTTAGCTATTACAAAATTAGATGTTCTTGATAATTTAGATACTCTGAATATATGTGTTAAATATGAGAGCGACGGTAAAACATTGGGAGATTTTCCCGCCGATCTGCATGTCTTGAATAATTGCAAACCTGTTTATGAAACACTTCCCGGTTGGAAAACAACTATCTCTGGAGTAAAAGACTATTCACAGCTCCCTTTAAATACAAAAAACTACCTCGACAAAATTGAAACTCTCGCCGGCATCCCTGTTTCTCTTGTGTCCATCGGCGCAGAGAGAGGGGAAACTCTAATAAAATAGATAATTATTCCTTTATTCCACCCCGCTCTTTAAAGCATCTCTGACAACCTTTATCCCATTCATAATCTCAAAGAAAGAGAGGAGCCAATTGCAGGGCTAAGCAAAAAAAGTTCTAAGGTTTGTTAACGGCCTTGACATGCCACGATAATGCCTTATTTTTATTGTATACTTAAAGTGTGTAACCAGGAGGTGTATTTATGGTAAGGATAAACGTAATTTTATCTGAAGAAACCATTAAAAGCATGGATGTTATTGCGAAAGAAGAAAAAAAGAGCCGGAGCAGGCTTTTAAGGGAAGCGGCTGAAAGATTTATAGAAGAATACCAGCGGCTAAAAGCAGAACAACACAGGAAGGAGCGATTGAAACAAGCCATAAAAACTCAAGACAAGTTAAGGAAAAAAGCCGGTGAATGGGATGGGGTTGCAGAAGTGAGAAAGTGGAGAAATCTGAAAAAATGAAAAAATATATTATAGACACATCTGTTGCCGTTAAATGGTTTTGCCATGAGGAAAGCGATGCTGGTATCGCCCTTCAATTAAGAGTGCAACTGCTTGACGGTTACTGTACTATTGCTTCGCCGGACCTTTTAATTTATGAGCTTGCTAACGCTCTTAAATATAATCCAAACTTTACTGTCATGGAAGTAAAGACTGCATTGAATTCTGTTTTTGATATGGGCTTAGACATAAAAAAAGCGGATACTCTGGTAACTTCTAAAGCAATAGATATGGCATTCAGATTTAATGTTACAGTATATGACGCCTATTTTATGGCCTTATCTCGTATAGAAAAAAAACCGCTAATTACAGCCGACTACCAATTCGCCAAGCGCGTTAAAGGCTTTAAAAGTATAATAAGATTATCTGAAATGGTTTTATCTTGACAAAAGAATTTACATAAATGTGAACGGCTTCTGGCAGCAGGGTCCAGGGCAATGAATACTGTACGTACGACTGAGTACTTTCTGAGGAATGTAATTGTCGCTCACCGCTGGATCGAAGCTCTCGAAGAGGCTTTGAACCATAGATGCACTTCCCCTATATTGCTTTTCCATTCATTATAACCAAAGAAAGTTATGGATATTATAATTCCCGCAATGATAAAATATTTATTAAACTATGAGTACAATAATTGAACTTAAAAATGTTTCTTTTGCTTACAAAAAAAATGAGACAGAATATGAACCGCTTATTTTGAAATCAGTAAACCTGTCTATTAAAAAAAACTCTCTGGTGTTTTTTATTGGCGAATCCGGTGTGGGGAAATCTTCTTTATTAAGATTGATCAACGGACTTGAATCCCCGGCTTCAGGGGATATATATTTTAATGGAAAAAATTTGAGTACGCTGAATCCTTGCCTGCTGCGCCGGAAAATAAGTTTGCTGCAGCAGGTTCCTGTGATGTTCCCTATGACGATTGAAGAAAACCTCAACCTTTCTCCCGGTGCAGTTAAAATATCCTTAGATGAAAAAAAAGAGATTTTAAATGCGTTAGGACTGAATGAAAACAGCCTGGGTAAAATGGCAACAGAGCTTTCTATCGGACAGGCCCAAAGAGTGGCTTTTGTTCGCTGCTTGATGAACCAGCCTGAAGTCATACTGCTGGATGAACCTACTGCTTCTCTGGATAAAAAGAATAAAATGAAATTGTTTGAAACTATTTTGAGGTACACAAAAGAAAACAAATTGACTGTTTTATGGGTCACACACGATTCATCTTTAATTGAAGAGTACCCTTTTAAAAAATTTAGATTAAAAGATAAAAGAATTTATGAAATATAGCCTAATTGACCCCACCCTGTTTGACATGTTATTAGTTGGAATTTTATTTTTCCTCATACTGATACTATCCATTCTGGAAAGAATAAACCTCGAAAAACAGTTAATGATTGGTAGTTTAAGAACCATTTTCCAGCTAATAATGATCGGTTATATTATTGAATATATATTCCATTTAAACCGTTGGTATATTGTTTTACTTGTGCTCTCGTTCATGGTTCTGGTTGCCACACAAACTGCTGCAGCACGACAGAAGAAAAAAATTCAAGGCTTATTCGGTCTAATGGGTTTTTCCATCTTTGTAGGAACATTTATCACTACTTTTATTGTAACCTTTGTGGTTTTAAAGATTGATCCCTGGTACAATCCGGCATATTTACTGCCTCTGGCAGGAATGATTCTTGGCAACAGCATGAATAGCGCTGCTATGGCCGGAGAGCGTTTTTATTCCGAGCTGCATTCAGGGCTGCACCAGGTGGAGACACTGTTAATTCTCGGGCATGATTTTAAATTCGCCTGTGCTAAAGCAAAAAAGGAAGCCGTAAAAGCGGCAATGATTCCCACTTTAAATTCTATGATGACTGTGGGGTTAGTGGCCCTGCCGGGAATGATGACAGGCCAAATTTTAGCCGGGGCAAATCCGGTTTTGGCCACAAAATATCAAATTATTGTTATGCTGATGATTGCTTCTACAGTGACTATCACGTCCGTAATATTTGTTAATTTATCGATGAGGCGCTATTTTTCAAAAGGACAGCAAATAAAAAAATATTTATTTAAATGACATACTCCCCGACGCAGAGCATCGGGGTATCTAAAACAACTTTATCAATTTTTTCGACGTAGAACGTCGGGGAATTAAACCCACTGTGTGGGAATTAAATGTATAGGAATTTCAATGTTTATAGATTCCCGCTAAAATCATGCGGGAATGACATGCTGTGGTTTCGGGAATGACTTGTAGAGGCGTTTGGAAATGACACCCCCGGTATGTCATTCCCGCGTGTCTTTAGCGGGAATCCAGGGGATGGACAACTGCATTGCAATCGATTGACATATTTGAGCATTAGAAAAGTTAGCCAGGATGGCCTAACGTGAGTTTTTTAAGCACTTATGCTTTTTGTATAATAAGCTTTATGGAAGTTTCAAAAATAGGAAGATACAAAATTATCGACACATTAGGGCAGGGAGCCATGGGTATCGTTTACAAGGGGCAGGATACTGCCATATCACGGATTGTTGCCATCAAAACAGTTAAACTGCAGGGAACCGCATCAACACCCGATGAAAACAAATCAATGATAGATCGTTTTTGTCAGGAGGCCAGGATAGCCGGGCGACTCTCTCATCCTAATATCACTACAATATATGATGTAGGAGACCATGAAGGAATTAATTATATTGTGATGGAATATGTTGAGGGGACGCCCCTGGAAGAGATTATCAAAAAAAAGAAGCCTTTCTCTCCTCAAGAAAAAATAAAAATCATTATTCTGACAGCAAGAGCCCTCCACTATGCACATCAGAGAGGAGTTGTTCATCGAGATATCAAGCCCGCAAATATCATGCTTCTTGATGACCTTCAGATCAAAATAATGGATTTTGGCATCGCCAAATTATCTTCAAAAGATACCCTGTTCAAGACCCAGCAGGGGCTCATTCTTGGGACACCTTCTTACATGTCACCTGAACATCTCTCTGGTGAGCAGTTGAGCAGGCAAGCCGATGTTTTTTCGCTTGGTGTTTTCTCCTATGAACTCTTGTGCGGCGAAAGGCCCTTTAAGGCCGAAAACCTTGCCGCTTTAATAAAGAGTATTGTGAACGATAATCCCATGCCATTAAGTAAAATCAATTCTTCGATTCCAATTGAAGTTGAAAAGATAGTTTTAAAATCACTTGAAAAAAACAAGGAACTACGTTACCAGACAGCAAGCGAATATGCGGATGATCTGGAAGTTTTCCTGAATCAAGTAGAAATGAAATCAACTCAAAGCATCCCTGCCGCAAAAGGGTATAACAAAGAAAAAATCATAGGGTTCCTGAAAAAAAACTATTCTTTTTTCTCGGATTTTTCTGATGCTGATCTCCGGCATATTTTTAAAATCAGCAGCAAAAAAGTTTACCGTAAAGGAGAGGTTGTTTTCAAAGAGGGTACTATTGGAAATGAATTGTATATCATCATATCAGGCGAAGTCATAATCACAAAGAAATTCCATAAAGAGGGAAATACTATATTAAACACTCTCAAAATTGGAGACAGTTTCGGGGAAATGGCAATTGTGGATGAATCTCCCCGCTATGCTACTGCCACCGCAAAGGCGGACAGCATCCTTATCGCAATAAACGAGGTGATCCTACGAAATTCCGAGCCCAAACTCTGTCTCAAGCTTTTCAAAAACCTGTCATCTATCTTATCCGAAAAATTAAAAAAGAGCGACGCAACAATTAACACATTAAAGATGAAGATTAGACAACATGAGCGGGATACTTACGTCTGAAGAAAGAAGAATCATGCAAGATCAATAAATCTGCCGGCAGTTCCCCTTAGCCGTAGACTTAAATTCTTTGCCAGACCTTTATAGATTTTCACTCCTAATATCGGATTTTTCTTAACCATGTGCTCCAGCCTTTTTTTTGTGAGAATCAACAGCTCGGACGGCTCGGCAACTAATACTGTTGCAGATCTCGGATATTCGTCTATAAGGGACATCTCGCCCACACTGTCACCATATCCATACGTCGCAATTATTTGTTTCGCTCGTGTTGCCTTAAGCCGTACCTCAATACTTCCCTCAACAATGAAAAAGAGGTAATCTCCAATTTCCCCCTCATTGAAAAGAACAGTACCCTCTGGAACAGATTGCAGACTAAGTTGTTTGGAAAAAAAATCCAACTCATTATTATCAAAATCCTCAAAAAAAGAAATTTCTTTTAGAATGTTTTTTATTCTACCAAATCCTATCTCTTTCATATCGTCCCCCGTTTAATCTATGGCTCCAGGCTAAGAGTCTGTTTGTGGTGATGTTGATTTTTGCGAACTATTTTCTTCAATAAGATCGAAAATTCTATGAAGTCCGGTTATCCCTTTTAGCT
>CBDUII010000004.1:0-22623 GCA_965367285.1 uncultured bacterium | reverse complement strand
TGTGTTAATCGGACAGTCATAAGATCAAGATTGTAGCTACACCGGGTAATGTGAATGTCATTGCGGCGACCGTGGCTTCCATGCGAGTTATAGATACCGCTATCGTGGTAATTTCTGCTGATGAAGGAGTTCAGGTTATTACTGAAAGAGTATGGAAATGGGCAGACGAAGATATTCTTCCCCGTGCGATTTTTATTAACAAAATGGATCATGAGCGGGCTAACTTTACTAAAGTGGTTGATGATGTTGAGAAAATATTTAAAAAGAAACCCGTCAAATTCCAGATTCCTATTGGTACCAGCGAAAAATTTAAAGGGGTAGTTGATTTAATAAAGATGCAAAGCTACTTATTTGCCAATGATCAAAGCGGAAAAGTAACAGAAGGAGATATACCATCTGATTTAAAGGATGAGGTGGATCAATACCGTGAAGAACTTATAGAAGCGGCGGCTGAAGCAATTGACGAATTGACTGAAAAATATCTGGATGAAGGCAGCCTGACGGATGATGAGATAAAAAAGGGATTAAAAGCAGGTATAAATAATGCCTCTATAGTACCGGTACTGTGCGGATCAGCGGTGAATAACCACGGTATTTCATCATTAATGGATATTATTGTCGAGTACTTTCCTTCGCCGGATGTCAGGCCGCCAATAAAAGGAAAAGATAATTCACAAAAAGAAATTGAGAGACAAAATTCTGCAAAAGAACCCTTGTCCGCCCTGGTTTTCAAGACCATTGCTGATCCTTATGCGGGCCAATTGACTCTGTTTAGAATTTATTCCGGAGTCTTAAAATCAGACAGCTCTGTTCTGAACAGTACAAAAGAATCAAAAGAAAAATTAGGCAGTCTTTTTTGCATACAAGGCAAAAAACAAACCTCGGTTTCAAGTATTTCAGCCGGTGATTTTGGCGTTGTAGCGAAACTTAAAAATACTATAACAGGAGATACTTTTTCAGACGATAAAAAAGTAATCATTTTTGAGCCTATCAAATTCCCCCGCCCTGTTCTTTCTCTTGCGGTTGTCCCAAAAAAAAAGCAGGATGAAGAAAAACTGAGTTTTTCTTTACAGCGGCTGGTAGTTGAGGAACCAACTCTTCAGGTAAGCCGCGACCCTCAGACAAAAGAGCTGATTATTTCCGGAATGGGACAGCTTCATTTAGAAATCATTGTAGCAAGGCTTAAAAGAAAATTTGGCGTTGAGGTAGATGTTAAAACACCTAAAGTTCCGTACAAGGAAACCATTCGCGGAACAACAAAAGTCCAGGGGAAATACAAAAAACAATCAGGAGGCCGTGGACAATATGGCGATACCTGGCTTGAGCTGACGTCGTTGCCCCATGGTGAAGGGTTTAAATTTATTAATAAAATCGTAGGAGGTGCTATTCCAAGGCAGTACATCCCCGCGGTTGAAAAAGGAATAGTTGAAGCCATGAACGGAGGGGTTTTAGCCGGTTACCCTCTTGTTGACGTCCAGGTAACTCTTTACGACGGGTCGTTCCATGATGTGGACTCATCTGAAATGGCTTTTAAAATCGCGGCTTCTATGGGACTCAAAAAAGGAGTTACCGAATGTCGTCCGGTGCTTTTGGAACCAGTTATGACTATGGAAATAACTGTGCCGGGCGAGATGATGGGAGATGTAATTGGTGATGTAAACTCCAGAAGGGGTAAAGTGCTGGGAGTAAATCCGGGTGGAAGTAACCAGGCAATCAAGGCAAACGTGCCTATGGCAGAGGTTTTAAAATATGCTCCGGACTTGAGGGCTTTAACCGGCGGCAGAGGAAACTTTACCATAGAGTTTTCTCATTACGAAGAAGTACCGAAACATCTAACGGACAAAATAATTGAACAATCCAGGAAAGAAAAAGAATAGTCAACGGTTATTTGTTATTAAACAATAATGTTGTTCCAATGGCTATTGACCGGCAATTATAAACTAACGGCATATGATTGAAATAAATTTATTGAAACAAGGACATGGCATCCTTTACAGACAAAAACATATTGAAAGAAACATAGCACATCGGCGGACAAAGGTAGTATTGCTCGTGATCCTCTTACTGTCATCCATGACCCTGTATATTACACCGGCAAAATCATCAAATATCAACAAATTTATAATAGCTACACTCATTGATAATTTAGACGTAGTCTGGTTTGAAGAGAGTTCATTTTCCTTTAAAATCTGGTTTGAAGAAAAAATTTTCCCCCTCAAAGATCAAATTTCAATCCAAAAATTTACTGGCTATGTCTCCGGCATAACAGAAAGAATATTCCCAAAAAAAGAAACTTTTTATGTGAGAGCAGCGTCTACTCTATTATCCGAAGAAGCTGATGCTATTCAAAAAAATCTTCTCGCAAAAGGGTTTCAATCCGATCGAGGTATATATAGTGAACGCGCAGACAAATTCTTTGTGGTTATAAACCTGGCTCAAACGCAGGAAAGCGTTGATAACGTTGTAAATACAATTACTGCTCCAAACGCAACCTGGGAAATACAAGTATCGGAAAATAAGGGAACTAAAATAATAAGCCAGTCGCTTTTTTCCCTTGAAGAAGCTGAACAAATAAAAAAGCAGGTCCAAAAAAAAGGCTTAAAAGGGAAGATAACAAAAAAGAAATTACCAACCGTATTTCATGAGGTTCGAGTTGGAAAATTTAAAAATAGAGCGTCTGCGGTACGCCTGTTAAACAAACTTCAAAAAGCAGGCATGGAAGGCACTATTGTAAAAGGATAACGAGCCCTTTATTTCTTGACATAAGCAGTAGATTACATGTAATAATTACGCTACAAATAGGCGTACAATTTTTTTGAAAAATATACAAATGCAAACCTGCCAAATAGCAATGAATTCAACTATAGCTTTAATGACTTTTGACGAAATTCATAACCTTGTTCGCGAGGATATGAAAAAAGTGGAAGATGCTCTCTGCAGCAATTTCCAATCGGATGCTCTGTTAATTCCTACAATTACCAGTTACTTAAACGGTGCAGGCGGAAAAAGGCTCCGCCCTATGTTTCTTGTTTTAAGTTCTAAAATAAGCGGTTATTTCAATGGCAACCGGCATATCCTGAATTCTTGCGTAGTTGAATTAATTCATGCCGCTACGTTATTGCATGATGATGTTGTGGACGAAGCGTTTATCCGCCGTGGCAATCCCTCTGCAAATAGAAAATGGGGAAATGAGGCTTCTGTTCTTGTCGGTGATTTCCTTTTCTCAAAATCTTTTTCACTCCTGGCGTTAGAGGGTGATTCAAAAATTATCCGATCAGTATCCTCGGCTTCCAAGGAGCTGGCAGAGGGAGAAGTGTTAGGGCTTGCTACCAAAGGCGACTTCGATATATCCGAAGATGAATACATGGATATTATTTATAAAAAAACAGCGTCTCTTATTTCGGTAAGCTGCAAGATTGGCGCTATTATAGGGAATGTTTCACAGGAAAAAGAAAAAGCTCTTACTGCTTTCGGTTTAAAGGTTGGCATTGCTTTTCAATTAGTAGACGATGTCTTGGACTATATCGGCAATCCGGAAAAATTCGGGAAAACCATTGGATTAGATTTCCAGAGAAAAAAAATGACCCTGCCCCTTATAAAGCTTTTCCAAAAAGCTTCTGTAAAAGATAAAAAGAAAATCCAAGAGCTGGTTTTATCCAATAATAACTTGTCTGATAGGTTGAAAACTTTAGTGGATATGATGAAGCACTATGACTCCATTAACTATGCTTTAGATAAAGCCAGAAATTACGTAACAGAGGCTAAAAAAGAAATAGTGGTTTTTGATGAATCTCCATTCCTGGTCGCCATTTCATCTCTGGCAGACTATGTTATAACCCGAAACATTTGAAAATTAAGATAGTCATTTGTCATTTGTCGTTGGTTTTCAATTAATTTTTATTTGCTGCTAACTAATGACCATTGACAAATGACTATTCACCCACTTTTAAAATTAGCAAAGGAAACTATCCGTAGTTACATAACTAAAGGGGTGATACCTCAACCACCCGTGGGTTTAGACGAAGAGTTTATGGAAAAAAGAGGGGTATTTGTTTCAATAAAAAAACATGGACAGCTAAGAGGCTGCATTGGAACAATTGAACCAACAAAAAACAATATAGCGGAAGAAGTTATTCACAACGCAGTCAGTGCTTCCACGCAGGATCCACGCTTTCCTTCTATAACACCTGATGAGTTGGAAGATCTTGCAATTTCTGTTGATCTGTTATCCCCTCTTGAAAAAGTAACTGATCCAGGTCAGTTGAATCCAAAAAAATATGGAGTTTTAGTAAGCAGCAAGTCTAAAAAAGGGGTATTGTTACCCGATCTTGAGGGAGTTGATACAGTCGAAGAACAACTCAGAATTGCTAAATCCAAAGGGGGTATTACTCATCATGAGAAATTTGAAATTCAACGGTTTGAGGTAAAACGTTTTTATGATCAAGAATAAAACAATAAAAGAACTAAAAAAAGAAATTAAAGAGATTGAAAAAAGGATTCATAGGCTGAAAGTTGAAAAACAGACGATAGAGAATAAAGGATGTTTTTCAGATCAAGAATTGGATGAAAGAGATAAAAAAATAAACACAATTAACAGCGAAATCATTTATCTGGATAAAGAGAAAAAATTTATATCGCAAAGTATAACTAACATAGAAGGGAAAAAGTGGATAAAAAAAAGAGGATTTTAATAAGCAGTAAACAGGTCCTGCCAGTATCCCTTATTCTTTATAGTATTACTCTATAAAAACTTCTTTTTTTAGGCGGTGTTTAGTTGTGATTTTTTACAGCGCCTTATGCAAAGCTCAGGAAGTTTTTTTGATGGTTTCTTAGGGCGGCAGCCCTGTTCAGTCGCGGCGCCTTCGCCGCTTTATACTATTACACCGTCAAAGCTTCTCTTTTTGGGAAGAATTTTTAGGCGGTGTTAAGTTGTTATTATTACAGCGCCTTATGCAAGGCTCTGTTTGCTCACCGGAGCGGTAGCTCCTTTTGGTTGCGGCAACTTGCCGCTTTATGTTCTGTTTTTATCGTTTTCCTTTCAAAAAATATCTTTATTCTTCTGAAGATTAGAGACCCAGGATATTAACCATATCCCTGTGCACCAACCCATTACTGGCAAGAATATTATTTGAATAAATAGAATAGGTTTCTCCTGTCATGCCTGTTACCTTACCACCTGCTTCTTTAATTAGTAGTGCTCCTGCCGCAACATCCCATGGATAGAGATTGAATTCCCAGAACCCGTCAAACCTCCCGACCGCGACATAGCATAGATCAATTGCCGCGGAACCGGGACGACGAATAGCGCGGGCCTGCTTGAGAAAATTTTTAAAATGACTGACGTTATCCATATCTGTTTCATGAACATCATAAGCAAAACCGGTAGCAAGCATGCTTTCCCGCAACGTATTGGTTTTTGAAACGTGAATTTTTTTGTTGTTTAAAAAAGCTCCTTTCCCTTTTTGGGTGGTAAAAAGCTCGCCCAGAACCGGCACATAAACTACTCCCACTTGTATATCTCCTTTGATTTCAAGAGCAATTGAAGAACAATACAGGGGAAAATCATGGGCAAAATTGGTGGTGCCGTCAATAGGATCGATAATCCATTTATAATCGGAATCCGCTTTTGTCTCGCCTTTTTCCTCCGCTAAAATAGAATGACCAGGAAAATTATCTTTTATAACTTCAATAATTTTTTTCTCGCACATAAGATCAACTTCTGTGACAAGATTTATTCGCCCCTTATAATCAATTTTCCCCGGATGACCGCGGCGTTCCAGCATAATCTGCCCGGCTTCTTTTGACGCTTCTATTGCTGTTTCTAAGAAATGATCCATTTAGAGAGGTTTGCGGGCATGGATGGTTTTTACAATATCCTGAAAGATATAATTGACGGATAATATTTCAAAGCCTGCCTTGCTAACATTTTGTGTTGTTTTCCTGGTTAAATCCGGCCCGGGCAAAAAGTTCATTGCTTTTAAAGCAAAATGAAAGAATGGATTTTTGCTGTCCGTATGTTCAAACATGGCAAGGGTTCCACCCGATTTTAACACCCTGAAAACCTCTTTTAACCCTTTCACCGGGTCAGGCACAGAGCAGAACACACAAGAGGTAATTGCAGAATTAAATGTTTCATCTTTACATGAGAGAGATTGTACATCTTCAAGTTTGAGTTCCACAGGGGAGGGTGATTGTTGAGTTTTGTTTTTTGCGATATCCAGCATTTTTTGTGAAAAATCTATGGCCGTAATTTTTACGTCAGAAGGGAAAAATTTAAAATCATTTCCTGTGCCGGCTCCGATCATAATAACTTTGCCAGTAGCTTTTGAAAAAATACCTCTTTTGGGAGCATCCCAACGCCACTCACTGTACCTGGTCAAAAAGTCAAACTTGACAGCAAAGTTATCCCAGAATTTTACGGCTTTTTGATTGTCTAATGTTTTCATATTCTCAAATTAAATAGGACGCTGATTTTTGCAGATAGACGCGGATAGTAATTTTTTTAATCCTAAAAATCTGCGTTCATCTGCGTCCAAAATGCCAACTCCTATATTACTCACTCAATTCATACTCTATTTTATCCGAAATCCTCACGTAATATTCATCGGATACAATTAAGACAAGCCATACAAGAAAGGCTGCAAATATCGATATAAGATAACTTGCCGGTAAAAAAGCCACCATGCCTGAAAACATTCCTATAACCATCGTGTGCGTTATTAAATTAAACATTATATTTATAAAACTACAGATAAAGCCGCATATTACCCCAATAACACCGCCTAATATCATTCCCAATGGCATGGAAAAATAAAAAGGAAGTGTTTCAGGCAATATTAAAGAAATAAAGAACAAAACAACAATAGCTGTTAGAAGAGCAATGATGAGATCAAGTAATCTTCCGAGGAATAATATTTTCATTTATCAATTAGTATTTAGAGATTAATATAGTGAACGACAAAAATAAGTAGTCATAATGAACAGGCAAAAATACCATTCTGTCATTCCCGCGGGAATCTGATAAGCGGTATGTACACTGCAATTTCAAATAGATTCCCGATCAAGTAATGTCATTCCCAACTTGATTGGGAACCAGAATGACATAGAGGATAACACTATAGTTATCCAAATTACTGACTTCAAACCTTGATGATGCTTCTTTGATTATAAATAATAGAATTTTCTATCTTTGAATTTTCTGGAATAGTTATATTATCCCAGACGATGGAATTATTCAATGCGCATCCCTTGTGAATGATGCAATTGTTGCCTGTCGCGGCATAAGGACCGATGATCGAGCCTGTACTTATTATTGCATTTTCTCCAATCGAAACAGGAGGAATGATCTTCACCCCGTTAAATCTATTTTTAAGATTCGCCTCCTGTTTATCTCGCGCGGTATTTTGAAAAACCTTTCCTGAAAAAATTTCTTTTTGAAGATAAAGATAATTTTGCGGATTCCCTATATCCATCCAATATTTATCCGTGACGTACCCGAAGAGTGGCAAATCATTTGCTAAAAGTTCAGGGTAAATCTCTTTAGAAATATCACAATAACCTTTATCAGGAAATTCCTTTAAAACAGAGGGATTAAAAAGGGCAATACCGGTAAACATAGTTTTTTTCAGCGTGTCAGTCTGAGCCAAATCATTACAATCCAGGAATCGTCTAATACGGCATGATGGATCGGTTTCAATAACACCGTATTTTTCAACTTTTTTATCCTCTCTTAATACCATGGTTATCAAAGCATTATTTTTTTTATGAAATCTAACAACATCATCAAAATCCAGCTCAAAAGCTATATCGCTGTTTATTACAAAAAAAAGATCGTCTTTTAAAAACGGTTCTGCCGCTTTTATTCCTCCTGCCGTCCCTAATATTTCTTTTTCCATGGAATAATTAATTTTTACACCAAAAGCACTTCCATCCTTAAAATAATCTTTAATTATATTCGGAAGATGATGCAGGTTGATCACAATATCCGCAAAACCAGCCTGTTTCAAATATCTTATGATGTATTCCAGAAATGGTTTATTGGAAATCGGAACCATTGATTTGGGAATTAATTTTGTTAACGGACGAAGCCGGAGCCCAGGACCGGCAGCTAAGATCATTGCTTTCATCTATGATAACTCCTAAAAAATTAGTGGAAATACGAAGGGATCAGGGACCGGTACTTTGGAGTTTCCGACCCCTGACCCCTATTTTTTTCTCAGCGCTCTTTGCGACCTCTGCGGTGAATTATTTCTCTTTTCTAAGGAATTGGTTGATAACTCTAAAATACTCGCTTCCGCCAATAATATAAGTATCATTATGGCCAGCGCCGTCTATCTCATAAAACTCTTTAGGTTCCGGCGCCGCTTCAAACAGCTTCCTTCCCAATTTAAAAGGAACAATATTATCTCTGTTCCCATGAATGAAAAGCTTGGGACAGGTTATACCCTTTATTTTTTCAATCGAATTAAATTTTGTCTTTATAAAATACTTCAACGGCAAAAAAGGGAACATGGTGCCAGCCATATCTTTTGCGGATGTAAAAGACGATTCTAATATTAATCCCGCACAACCAAACTCTTTGGCCATTTCCACCGCAATTGCTCCACCCAGAGACCTGCCGAAGAGAAAGATATTTTCCTTCGGTATATTCTTGTTCTGAAGTAAGTGCTTATAAGCCGCCCTGGAATCAACATAGATTGTTTTTTCCGATGGGAGTTCCCCTTCGCTTTTTCCATAGCCACGGTAGTCGAAAATAAAAACATTAATATCAAGTTCATGGAGAAATTTAATGTTTTCAAGCCGGTGAGAAAGATTTCCGGCATTTCCATGAAACCATAACAGCGTAATCTTATTCTCATCAGACGGTACAAACCAGCCATGGAGAGTAAGACCGTCGTCTGTTTTAAAATAGACGTCTCCTGCAACTACTCCATAATCTCCCGGATTCCAAATACCCTCAGGGTACTTCGCCGGAAAGTATATCATTTTATCCTCTATCATAAGAAGGACAACGCTGAACAACAGGATAAAAACAAGTATTAATATAATTGAAGACTTCATTGATGCTCCACTTCGTAAAAGAACAGGATAAACAAGATCACAAAGAGATACAAGATAAGAATAAAATATTGACTTCTTATATTTCTTCAAGTGATAATCCCCTTTTGAAAAGGTTGCTCTGCACCGTACGGTTCAGGACGGAGTGTGTAAGCGGGATGAGATTGTGCAGTTTCTGAACAACCACAGGTTAGACAAAAATCAACGGCAAGGATGACACCTTTTCTGTTGCCTGAGTACCGATAATCGGTATTTCTTCCAAAATTGAGCATTCATAGTCATTTTTTTGAGCCCATCCCCCAAAAAAAGGAAAACTGCAACCTAAACAGGTATTTTGCTGCATTCCGACCTAATAGATTATGCTGCATGCAGCATAACATCTTGAGCCGGGGTAGCCTTACAACCAAAAATGACTTGCAAAAAGAATCCTATATGAATAAAATAACAATCAAAACTCGTTACAATTCTGTGTATTTAAAATAATTTGACATATATTACAATTATTAATATGCTTGTTTTAATCGACAATGTCAATAAAGTAAAATTGGATTAAGTTGCATGCAACCTAACACAGAATTCCCGACTGCAGTATTTTCCCGTTAGGTAAACTGTATACTTAATATTAATGTTCGGCTTCAATAATTATCTTGACCCACAACTTATATTACGTACAATGTACATATGGTAGAGTTAAGGTTTGAGTGGGATGATAAGAAGGAAAAGGCCAACGCCAAGAAACATGGAGTTTCCTTCGATGAAGCGCGCACGGTGTTTTATGATGAAAACGCGATTCAATTCTTCGATCCCGATCATTCGGAGGGTGAAGACCGCTTCATTCTTCTCGGTATGAGTTTTAAATTGCGGATTCTCATAGTTTGTCACTGCTTCCGAGAAAGCGAGACAGTCGTGCGATTGATATCGGCCAGGAAGGCGGACCGTACTGAAGAAAATGAATATTGGAGGAAAAAAAGATGAGAGACCATTACGATTTTTCAAAAATGAAAGGGCGCAAAAACCCTTACACTAAACATCTGAAGCAACCTATCACTATGAGGTTGGACCGTGACACTATTGCCTATTTCAAGTCCATGGCGGAGGAAAAGGGTATTCCTTACCAGAGTTTGATCAATCTTTACCTTCGCGATTGTGCGGTTCATCGCCGCAAACTGCTAATGAAGTGGGCTTCCTAAAAAAGCCGAACAATTCGCTTGAGATTGACGCCCAACAGCGAGTCTCCGTTCAAGCGGTAAAGGGGTCAAGTCTGCTGTTGACTTTAAAAAAAAAGGGGTCCTTTCATGGCTACATAAATGAGGCGGGGGTTAAGGATAAATTTATGGGATAACTTATCAATCCATCAAGGCTTTTGTCGCCGGAAGGTATTTGCTTAAAGCTTTTTGTCCTTTGTTCTTTAGAAAGGATTCCAAAAACTCCAGAGACGCCCCTCCTCCTGTGGAAATAAAAAAGTTCTTCACAAAATAGTTCACAAGAGTGTACAAATCATGATCGAAAAATTTAATCTCAAATAGTTTATGGTTGATGTTGTCGGCTATTGCTTTGTTTAATTCTTTTAAAAACTCTTTCTGAATGCCGGAAAGATTGAATTGCTGAACAATAGCGGCGGTATCTCCTCCCCCCATTACAACCAGGGCGTCTTTGTTCCGTATGCATTTATTAAAAAGGCACTGGGCTATTCCAACAGAACCTCTCGCGTATCCTTTATTTACAGGGTGATCAAACGCTCCGAGAGGGCCGTTCCAGAAAATGTTTTTTACATTTTCATCGAGTAGAATTTCTGAGAATTTCTTTATGGTTTTTGGTCCGATATCTAATTGTAATTCTTTGTTAAAATCAGGGGCTTTTGATATTGAGAATTTAGGAGAATCAAAATCCGGTGAAACTTTATAGTCCACAGGAAAAATAATCTCCACCCCATTTTTCTCTGTCAGTTTTAGGATTTCACCGGCCAGCCTGATCTCTTCACGGAAGCTTTTCTCTTCCCCTGCTTTTAATTTAGCAGGGATTTTTATTTTACCCTTTAAATCCCTGGCTAAAAGAAAGGCATTTACCATTTTTCCACCAAGCAGGATATGGCCGACGCCGGATTGAACGAACTGTTTGATTATTCCTATTTTATCTGAAACTTTTGATCCGCCCACTATAAAGACGGTTTGTTCGGGATGTTTTAATATTCTCCCTGCCATCTCACCAAGTCGTGAAATCTCTTCGTTAAGAAGAATACCTGCAACAGAAAGCTTACCTTTTCTTTTCATGAGCTTGGGAAGCGTTATGGTACTCCTGGTTTCCCGGTGGCTGGTTCCAAAAGCACAGTTAATATATACATCGCATATGCTGGCTAAATCTCTTATAAATGCTTCCCTGTATGAAGTTTCCCTTTTGAGAAGATAGCGCAAATTCGGCAGGAACTTAATCCCCCCAAGAGGCAACCGGTTATTTTTAACCATCTCGATTGAATGTTGCAATTGGGAATCCATTGATTCAGGAGGGAACACTATATAAGAATCTTCGTATTTTTTTTTTAAAAGGGTTTCGAAGTGAGAGCAAACGAACTGGAGGTTAAATATTCCATCCCAACTGTTGTCATCCAGATGTTTATGAGGCCTGCCAAGATGAGACCCGATAATAATTCTGCAGTTTCCCCGCGTGAGTTTATGGATTTTTTTAAACGATGTATCCAGAAACCGCCTGATACGCTCATCGTCCGTGACCAGAAACCTGCCCGGAGATTCCTTTTTCATTGGTACATTGAAATCTACCCGGATAAATATGGTTTTATTTAAAAGGTCTTTAGGTTTTAATTTTTCGAGCAGCTTCATTATTAATCTTTTTGCATCTTAAGCATTATTGTTTTTGATGCCCTTTTGATACAATACATTATTCCTTATTATTATATTAAAGCATCATGCTTTTGTAAAATATTTAACCGCTAATTTCACCAATTACGTTAATTAAATTAAAATAATTTGTGTTATTAGTGCAATTCGTGGTTTATTTTTTACTCTGTACTACAAGTTTGTAAAATCGTGTTTTTTTAGCACAATTTTTGTTAGCAGGTTGGGCGGCAGCCCTTTTGGTTGCGGCCCTGCCGCACTGAGATCTCAGCGTCCTCTGCGGTTAAATTAAACCATTTGGAAATCAGCAAAGCCCCTAAATTTTTACTGTTTTTTTCATTTTAGCTGAAATTTCTCCGATTGAATTTTGAACAGGGTTATGTTTTAATGATGAAAAATGGAAATTCTCACTGCAAAAGAAATGAGAGAAATCGACAGGAAAGCCATAGAGGATTATGGCATCCCCGGTACTATCCTGATGGAAAATGCCGGCATCCAAACCATAATTGCTCTGGATGAAAAATTTCGAGATTTATCTCAAAAAAGAGTCGCTGTTTTTGCCGGTAAAGGAAACAACGGTGGAGACGGGGCTGTTGTTGCGAGACATCTTTTTGCTAAAAAGGTAAAAATTGAAATATTTCTTTTTGCTAAAAAAGATGACACCTCTCCTGACGCAAAAATCAATTTGAACATCGCCATGAACATGGGAATCCCAATTCATGAAGTTGAAAATTTTGATCAGCTCAAAAAATTTGAAAATCAATTGATTCATTCCCATATTTTTATTGACGCTCTTTTAGGTACCGGCATAACCCCGCCGGTAAAAGGAATTTTGCAGTACGCTATTCCATTTTTAAATAGTCTCCAGAAATTTACTCTGGCAGTCGATATTCCATCCGGATTGAGTTCCGACAATGGAAATGTGGAGGGAGAAGTTTTTAAAGCTGATATGACCGTGACTTTTTGCCGTCCCAAAAGATGCCATTTCCTTTTTCCGGCTGCAGGACTGGTTGGGGCACTTAAAGTGGCGGATATTAGTATTCCTGATGAAATCGTAAATTCTGAAAATATAAAAGTTCATTCCATCGTTCAAAAAAACATTGATTTTTTGTTAAAGGAAAGAAAACCTGCTTCTCATAAAGGAACTTACGGTCACCTGCTGGTAATTGGCGGTTCAATTGGAAAAGGAGGAGCAGCAGCCATGGCAGCCCTATCAGCTCTGAGAATAGGAACAGGGCTGGTAACTTTAGCTGTTCCCCGGTCCGTGAATGCTGCAATTGAAATGAACCCTTTGGAAGTTATGAGCATTCCCCTGCCGGAAACCAAAGAGGGATATATTGATATTGCGGCAAAAGGCAAACTTCTTGAGTCAAAAAATGGCAAATCCAGCGTTTTAATTGGGCCGGGGATATCCACTCAACAGGAAACAATTGAGCTATTGCTTGCGATTATTCCTGAAATTAAAGTACCGCTTGTAATTGACGCGGATGGTCTGAATTGTTTGGTGGAGCATTTAGATGTTTTAAAAAAAGTAAAAGGCCCGGTCATTATTACTCCCCATCCGGGAGAAATGTCCCGGCTCACAGGTAACTCTGTAAAAGAAATTCAGGCAGACAGAATCGGAATAGCTCAAAAATTTGCCGCAGATAACAATGTTATCGTTGTTTTGAAGGGAGCCGGTACGGTTGTCGCTCTACCTGATGGAGAAGCTTTCATAAATACGACCGGTAATCCGGGGATGGCGACTGCGGGAACCGGGGATGTCTTAGCGGGCATGGCAGCAGGTTTATTAGCTCAGAAAGTTACTCCTCCTGACGCATCAAAAGCAGCAGTCTATCTTCATGGCCTGGCCGGCGACAGAGTTTCACAAAAAAAAGGTCAGGTCTCCCTTATTGCAAGCGATTTGATTGAAGTCATCCCTTCCATCTTGAAATTGATTGTTGACCAAGATTAATCAATTCATACTATTACACTCTAAAAACTTGTTTTGGGGGAAGTTTTTTTGTTTGCTCACCGGAGCGGTAGCTCCATTTGGTTGCGGCGCCTCGCCGCTTCATGATATTATTGTCCATCAGGCTGCTTTTTAACAGGCTAAAAAAATGAGTAATCAATCAAAATCCTCCTCTTTAAGAAAATAAGCGATTGATCCGTCAGAATGAAAAATCTTGACATCAAACCCAAAGATTGATAATCTGGAAATATCAATAGGGGGCTATGAATTCGGGTCGCCCCGGGCCGATTTTGACGGGAAATTCGGTTTTTTAACCGTTACACAAAGCAGCCCCCAAAAGCAAATTCCTGATCAAAGAATTCAATTTAGTGTTTTCTCCCTGAACGAACTAAATATTGTGAAAAGGTTATTTTGTATATTCCTGCTGTTGGCCTTGATATTTCCGGCATGCCAGTCTAATAATAAGGTATGGCATGTCCGGTCTCTCCCGGCTGGTGAATATCCCCCTGGCTTGTTAGGCAGCCTGCGAAAAGGTCATGATGAGCTAAGTAAAGAATCCAAGAAATTGCAAAAAAAGGTAGAGTTATTGAAAAGCCTTGAAGGGATAGATTCATCTTTAACAAAATTAGGAGAGACCAAACCTACCGCACCTTATTATAAGATATGGTTAGAGTTAAGCGCCTCCAAAAACAATATTGTTCTGCTACAGAAACATCTGGAGCAAAGGCAAAAGGATTTTGCCAACTTGCGCTCAGAGATTAGCAACGCAAAAGATGAGATCAGTATGTTACGGAAACTTAACGCCGAGCTTGAAGATATTATAAAAAATATTGTGTCTGAGGACAGTATTATCAGTGAACGAGATATAGACGAAACTGCAAAACCTGTTGAAGACTTGTAGCAACCTGCAGCTTTCAGTACGGAACCCGAATCTCAGGAAGCCGTACGATCCGAGAAAATAGCGAAAGAATCAGGGATTATTGCTGAAAGCAAAAAGAGCGAGCCTATTAATAAACAGGCTTCCGAAACTGCAGCTAAAGATGCAAAACAACTTCAGCAACTGCCACAGATACAGAAAGTTACTCCTCCCGGCGCATCACAAGCAGCAGTCTATCTTCATGGCCTGGCCGGCGACATGGTTTCATAAGAAAAAGGCCAGGCCTCCCTTATTGCAAGCGATCTGAGTGAAGTCATCCCTTCCATAATTGCAGATAACAAAGAGAAGCTAAACAGATAATTTGATTATTTTTTAACCACAAAGAATGAATTGTAAATTTCTCTAACCCTGCCGGTGTGATGTAAATAGTCTTTCAGAAAATCTTCCCTGTTTTTTTTATCATCCTTGCCTGTGTGTCCCATTCTGAATGCTAATTTGGATAATTTTTCGTCCGATTCCGGGAGTTTGCTTTCAGAACGTTCGTGCACAATTCTTATTCCATTAATTACCTGCCTTAAAAAATAGTAGGATTCTTTAAGTTTGTTATACTGTTCCAGAGATATAAGACCGACGCGGGCTGTTTCTTTCAAGGCATCTGCTGTTCTGGTCTGACGAAGACCTGGGAACTCACCCCCGGACCTCATTTGGAGTAATTGAACAATAAACTCAATGTCCACCAGACCACCATAGCCCACTTTGGCGTCCTTCTTTTTTCTGGTTTCCCTTCCTAATTCTTTTTCCATTTTTATTCTGAGACGGTGCATCTCAGCAGGACTGCCATATTCAAACCGCTTTTTATAGACAAACTCGTGAGCCAAGTCTATAAATTTCTTGCCCACCTTCTCAGAGCCCGCTATAAAACGGGCACATGTTAAGGATTGTCTTTCCCACACGCAAGCCCGTTCTTCAAAATATTTCTTATAGGAAGAAAGAGGGAGAGCTAAAATACCCTTTTTCCCCTCTGGCCTCAGGTCGGTATCAATTTTATACGCATACCCTGCGGATGTAATAGAGCCTGCCAGATCATAAATCATTGTTGCCAGCTTAATAAAGTATTCCTGGTTCTGGATCGATTTTTTTTCAGGCAATGGTTCTCTACTTTCTGAAAGAATATTTTTTTTGCTAACCTCCCCATTTCCCCTCCTTGCCAAGGAGGAGATTGAGGGGAGGTCTTCCACTCTATCCTGTTCAATCGCACCTTCTGATCCTCCAGTTTGGCCTTCTCCTTCATAAACAAAGATGATGTCCAGGTCGGAACCAAAATCCAATTCACATCCGCCAAACTTTCCCATGCCGATTATCACGAACCCGCACTCGCTAGGTTTACCCTCCGAATGTTTAATAAAAGGTTTTCCATGTTTTTTCCGTAATTCATGCTCAGCAATTTTTAACGAATTTGTTAAATATACTTCAGCTAACAAAGACAAGTCTCCAAAAGTATTCTCCATATCTGCTTCTTTCAATAAAAAGCGGAGGCCAATTCTCAACTCTTCTCCTTTTTTAAATTTTCGTAATACTTCTTTTATACTATCACTCTGTAAAAGCTTGTTTTTTGGAGAAGTTTTTTCGTTGGTTCTCCAGAGCGGAAGCTCTGTTTGGTTGCGGCCCCTTGGCCGCTTTATATTTTCTATTTTATGCTTTCCTTCCAAATACTTTTTTAACTCCGTATCCATTTTCTTTTTTGGCTTAAATCGATAAATACTTTCAATATCAAGAATAGAATCCAGTAAATCAGGCTGTCGGATTAAAACATCGGACAAATAACCGCTGTTTCCAAATAAAGCCAACAGGAGTTCAAGCAATTTGGTATTTTCTTTAAGCAGATCAAAAAAAATTTCCCGGCTTTTTAACGACTGGATAAATTTTTCGAGGTTGTTGATCGCTTCATCGGGATCACTCTGTCCGGAAGCAATTTGAAGGATATCAGGAATAAGTTTTTCAAAAATAGTTTTACTTCGCGCCGTGGGGTGAGAAAAAGTTCTGCCCTGTTCCAGTAACTGAATATTTTTTAAAACACGCTGTTTGTTTTTAAAGGAATATTTTTCAATGAGTTGCAAAGAATTTATTTCAGGCTCTCCTGATGAAACTGTCTGACTAAATTTCCTTTTTCCATCTTCTTCAGGCTTGAACAAGTCATCAAATATTTTATGAACCTTTTGAGTATGCTGCTCATATTCTTTTAACAGCATTTCCGCAGAATTGTTATTATCCGTCTCCTTTATTCCCATTTTTTTAGCGAGTACACTCTGATCTTCTTTTTTTATGGGAATGACATGGTTCTGCAGTCCAAAGGAGATTTGAATTTTGTTTTCCAGGTCTCTTAAAAACCTGTAAGCTTTTACCAAGCCATGATAGTCTTTTTCTTCTAAATATTTGTTTTCATAAATTAGTTTCAATGCTTTCAGGGTATTTTTTTCATGAATGGATTCGTTACGGCCGCCATAGATTAGCTGAAATACCTGAACGCTAAATTCTATTTCCCTGATACCCCCTTTGCCTAATTTAACGTCCATTGTCTTTGCCAGGCTTTTCAGCTTATTTTCTATTTTTAATTTGCCTTCCCTGATTTCATCGATAGCCTGAAAATCCAGGTATTTGCGGTATACAAAATTCTTCCTGATTTTTTCAAATTGTTTTCCCAGTTCTTCACTGCCGGCAGCAACTCTTGCCTTGATAAGAGCCTGCCGCTCCCAGGTTTGTCCCCACGATTCATAATAAATTTCGCAGCTTTGAATAGAGGAAGCGATATCACCGCTCTGTCCTTCCGGCCGCAGACCTAAATCAATCCTGAAAACATTGCCGTCAGATGTAATCTGATTAATCGCGTCCGTAATCATTCTGGCTAATTTACTGAAAAACTCATGGTTGCTTATGGACACAAAACTTTTATGGTCAGCGTTGACTCCTGTTGTTTTCCCTTCGTCAGAGGAGTAAATATAAATAAGGTCAATATCCGAGCTGAAGTTTAGTTCTTCTCCACCTAACTTACCCATTCCTAAAACAGCGAATTCCACTTTTCTCCGGTTGCCATTTGCATCAGAGTAAACAGGTATACCATTTTTTTTAATCAACTCCTGTTCGCAAAACTCATAACTGTTCTGTAGGCACACGTCCGCCAGGTTGGAAATATCCTTGATTGTCTCCACAACATCCGCGTAACCCAGGAGATCCCGCAGACCAACCCGGAGATATTCTCTTTTTTTAAAGTGCCGGAGTATTTTCAATTTCTCATTATAAGACTGAGCCTTCTGAAGGAATTGCCAGAGTTCTCTATAAAGAATATCCTTTACCTTACTTTTGTTGAGGGTTTCATGTTCTTTCAGCCAGTCAAAAATGGAAGGGTTAGATAAGAGAATATCTGTCAACAATTGACTTCCTGAAAAAAGAACTGCGAGCGCTTTTATGAACCACGGTTCGTTATTCAGGATGGTATAAAAATAATTTTTATCAAAAATTTTTTCTGAAAAACGTTCAAAATTATTTAAACCCCGGTCAGGGTCAAAACTTTCCGCAAGTTCGAGGATTAATTTTGGGAAAAATTCCGGAAAGAGTTTTTTGAAATCAATATGGCCGGACAGGACAATAAGGTTTTTAAAAGCAGATTGTGGGTATAAAAAACCAGAATTGCTTAAAATATCTGCAATTTGATCGTCAAACGGTTTTTTATCGAATACATTATCTGTTAAATGTTTAATATTATTTTTCATAAATGATATAATAACGTATCAGGAAACCAATGTATAAAATTTATTGAGAAATTACGAAGATCGAGAAAAGCCGATATGAAGGATTATTGCAAAGACTGTATCGTCAGAAAGCAGGGAATATTTAATAGTCTCCTCAGTGAACAAAAGGACAAGATCTTATGTATAATGAATATGAACAAGTATAGAAAAAAACAGATTATATTCCTTGAAGGAAATTCCTGCCATTACATCTTTGCCATAAAATCAGGGGTAGTAAAAATATTCAAGACTGCCGAGGATGGAAAAGATCATATATTGAGAATATTAAATGATGGTGATCTCTTAGCCTTTGATGCTATCTCCGGTAATGAGTATCATTATTCAGCCGAGGCTATAGAGAACTCAGAAATATGTATGATGAAAAAGGATGACCTCATAGCCCTCCTGAGGAAAGATGCTGATCTGGCCATCGAGATCATTAAAATACTAACCCGTGAACTTGAAGAAACAAGGTGCTCTATAAGAGACCTTGCAACCATGACAGCCTCTCAGAAGATAGCCTGTTTCCTTCTTTCCCCACCCCATAGATTCTCTTCAACAAAGGCTATAAAAAAAACTATTACTCTCCCATTATCAAGAAAGGAGATTTCAGAGATGCTCGGACTCACCCAAGAAACTGTGAGCCGAACCCTTAGCCAGTTTGAACGAGACCAAATAGTAAAAGTCAACGGTAAGAAGATCCTTCTCCTTGACCTCCGGAAACTCTCCTCCATGTAAAAAAACAGCCTTCCTGACATATATCAACTGAAAATTTGACACATGTCATAGACATTCCTTTTTAGTTAATGTATAAATGTTTGTTGTAAGATATCTTCAGAGGGTCTCTATAAAGGGGGTAGAGGCGAAACAGTATATTTATGTAAGTGAGTTTGGCTGCCTTGTCCCAACAATTTTGTAAGGGTCAGAAAGGATAGAACCAGTGAGAGAAAATAAATTTTTTGGGAACCAGGGTGAAGAGATTCTCCAGACTCGTTATGGAACTAAAGAAAAAGCTTTAAAGTTTTACCAGAATCAGATGCTCGATCATTTGAATCCCCTTATGCAAGAATTTCTCCAGAGGCAAGATTTTTTTTTCCTATCGACCTCGGACTCAGAGGGAAATTGTGACAGTTCCTTTCGTTCTGGATCACCCGGCTTTATAAAGATTCTGGACGAGAAGACTCTCTGCTTTCCCGATTACGAGGGGAATGGCGTCATGGCCAGTCTTGGGAACATCCTTGAAAATCCACATGCGGGTCTTATTTTTATTGATTTCTTTAAGGATACAATAGGCTTGCATGTTAATGGAAATGCCGAAATACTAAAACACATTGATAATGTGACTGACAGTTCTGGCAAGGCGAAAAGATGGGTCAAGGTTATTGTGGAAGAAGCCTACATCCATTGTTCAAAATATATTCCCTTATTAAAGAGACTTCATAAGGAGATACTGTGGGGAACGAATGATCCGTCCAGAAAAGGTGGAGACTATTTCAAGGTTCCAGCCCTGCGCTAATCCCACAACTTAAGAAAGGTCTATACATGGACTACGAATTACCTGATGATATCCAGAGCATCAAAAAACAGACCAGGAAGTTTGTGGAAAAAGAATTAAAACCTCTATCGCAGCAGATTGAGCAGACAGGGGTGATACCTGGAGAGTGCCTGGCAAGGCTTCGGGAGATGGGGTATTTCGGAATCCTTATTCCTGAAGAGTATGGCGGAGCCGGCCTGAATACCCTGGCCAGTGTCGTTATACAGGAGGAATTAGGCAGGGCTCACGGCTGTTTTAACTTGTTGATTAGCGGCAATAACGGCATCGGGGCAATAGGAATCTTATATGACGGAACTGAGAAGCAGAAACAAAAATATCTCAAGCCCCTGGCTCAGGGGAAAATGATTTCTGCCTTTGCCCTTTCTGAGCCTGGTGCCGGTTCAGACATTGCGGCCATCACAACGAGAGCAGTAAAAGATGGAAATCATTACATTATTGAAGGTTTAAAACATTATATCTCACGTTTTGACATCGCCGATCTATTCACTGTAATGGCAATCACCGATCCTGACAAGCGGGCTCAAGGTGGCATCACTGCCTTTATAGTTGAACGCGGAACCCCGGGCCTTTCAATCGGCAGAGTGGAACCCACAATGGGTTCCGATGTGGTGAAGATCGGGGAAGTAATTTTTAAGGATTGTCGAATCCCCTTAGAGAATGTTATCGGCGAGGTCGGATACGGCCTTAAGACAGCGAAAAAGGTTCTGGACGTGGGGCGCATCTCCTTAGCAGCACGATCCTTGGGGATGGCCATGGAACTCCTTGAATTGAGTGTGAAATATGCGAAGGATCGAATACAGTTCGGGAAACCGATCGGAGAGTATCAGTTGATCCAGGGAATGCTGGCCGATATGTTTACCGAGATTACAGCTACGCGTTCTCTACTATATGAACTCGCATGGAAACGGGATCAAGGCATAAATATCGAAACCGGGACTGCGGCTATCAAGCTTTTTGCCAGCGAGATGCTTGACCGCACTGCAGACAGAGCTCTCCAGATCCACGGCGCAATGGGTTACATGAAGGAATGTCAGGTAGAACTAATGTATCGAGAGGCGAGGGTTATGCGGATATTGCAGGGAACCAGCGAGATTTTGCGCCAGTCTATTGCCAGGGACCTACTGAAGGATTAAAGATTATTTATAAATTTTAGATTTTTTTTAGGAGGATAAAAAATGACTTTAACTGCGGATAAATTTTTCGACCAACTTGAGCAGGATATTATGAAGCATCCTGCACTCTCCCATCCATTTCTCGAAAGGATATCCGAAGGGGAGATGACGCTCCAAAGAGCCAGGATATTCGGAACCCACTATTATTATTACTCTCAACACTTTTACCGTTTCATGGCTATGGTAATCTCAAGGATTCCTGATGAGATTACAAGGGAACCATTACTTCTAAATCTCTTTCAAGGTGGGGGAGAAAACAATCTGGAGCTCTCCCACCCTGCTCTATTCAGGAAATTTTTAGAAGCTTTAGGTGTGGAAAAATCGGAGATAGATAGTGTAGAACCATTGCCGGAAATTTCCGTCTACATGGACTGTTTTTGGAGAATCTGCCAAGATGGAAATTTTTTGGAAGCCCTTGGAGCAATCGGCCCCGGAACTGAGATGGTAATACCTCATATCTTTAAAAAGATTGTGGCAGGACTAATAAAGTTACCAGAGCTTTCTATCAATGATCTCAGCTTCTTCGATGCTCATATTGAATTAGATATTGAGCATTATGCCAAGATAAAAGAGGTGATCTTGCTCCACGCGGCACAAAAAGAAAACCAGAACCTCATTAAAAAAGGAGCCTATAGAATTTTAGATGCGCGTAAGATTGTTTGGGACGGCCTGGAGCGCATATGTTTTGACTGCTAAAGGAAAAAGAGCTCGACTTTACCTTAATCCAATCGTGCGCTGATACTCCCGCATGATCCACCTTCTCTACAACGACTACCAGGAAAATGGAAACAGTTAATTTGTAATCATAATGGGATTGTTTCCATACGATAGAGCTGTACATGGTGGCTGACAGCTATGTAGCGCTTATGTTTCTGGTAAATAAAATCCACATGAGATGGCGCAATATACAGGGCGAAAACAGGCTGCCTCGAATTACTGCCAAAATATTTCATGCGTTGCTTTCTACCCTAATGCGTACTCAATGTAATCTTGTATTTCCATTTCTTTGTATACTTGCTATCATACGATAAGTTTGGGTAATTCAAAAATTACATTTGTTAAAAACCTCTATTTGCAGGTAATTTATGTTCAATCCTGAATTATGGTATTTGTTCCCTGCAGGTGTGGTAATTGCTACTTTAGCAACGTCCACCGGGATTTCAGGAGCCAACTTCTGGATCCCTGTTTATTTGACTTGGTTTAAAGTCAGTCCGAATACAGGATTTTGTTTGGCTTTATTTACCATGTTTTTCGGATTTAGTTCAGCTGTATTGAAGAACTTGTGGTCAAAAACCATCAACTGGTATTTGGTCAAACAATATCTAAAGGTATGTGTACCAGCCAGTTTAATCGGGGGTTATTTATCCCCACTTATTT
>CBDUII010000003.1:0-23118 GCA_965367285.1 uncultured bacterium | reverse complement strand
AAAATTTTTTTTTCCTGAGCTTTCTTAAGAATACTCTCGTTTAAAGGAGTTTTGAACATATCAGGGAAAATAGTAATTATGTTAAACTCAATATAACTCATAAATCGGCCAAGGGGCCGCAACCAAATAGGGCTTCCGCCCTGGAGAACAAACGAAAAAACTTCCTAAGCTTTGCATAAGGCGCTGTAAAAAGAGAGAGCTAAACAGCGCCTAAAAAAATAAGTTTTTACAGTGTAATATTATAAACCATTTACCAGATGAATTATCATCTTATTTTCTTTTAAATCAATTTGCTTTACAATTTCTTTAATTGCCGTAATAAAGACTTCCTTTTCTTTTTTGTTTTTGACTACATAAATATCATTGCTGCCTGTCTAAAAAAAATTCTCCATTTTCCCAAGAAAAGTATCTTTTTCATCATAAACGTCAAGCCCTAATATTTCAAACCAATAATAATTTCCCGCAGGGAGTTTCCGGAAAAAGTTTTTATTGACAGCTACTTTTTGGCCTACAAGAGGCTGCGCTTCATCGATACTGTTGACGCCTTCAAAATGAATAATCCAAAATCTTTTGTTAGGCCTGATGGAAGCGATTTTTCTTTTTAAAACTGTCCCTGATGAGTCACTGGTAGAAATTTCTCCCGTGTAGTTATTCAGGGCAAGATCTTCGATGAAAGGAAATAACCGGACTTGGCCTTTGTTCCCCTGGCACTTAACAATCTTGCCGATGGGAATTAATTCTTTCTTCATTCCAAAATTTCTAAAACGGCCTTCTTTTTTACCTTTGCAGCTACTGCATTCAGAAGAGTCCTAATGGATCTTGCCGTTTTGCCTTGCTTACCAATGATTTTTCCCATATCTTCCCGGGCAACTTTCAGTTCAATAATGGTGGTTCTATCACCCTGAACTTCGCGGACTTCCACCTGTTCCGAGTTCTCGACTAAAGACTTGACTATAAATTCAATTAATTCCTTCATATTTCAATTCCATTTTTTTTAAATAAACTTTTAACCGTTTTCGACGGCAGGGCTCCTTTTTTCAACCATGAAGTTGCTTTTTCTTGATCGATTTGAATGTTTTCTTTTTCAATCAGTGGATTGTATGTTCCGACGATTTCCAAAAAACGTCCATCTCTTGGTGACCTTGAATCTGCTACAACTACTCGATAAAAAGGTTTCTTTTTTCTTCCAAATCTTGCTAACCGTATTACTACTGGCACTAAACCACCTCCTTTTAGTTGGTCATTGGTTGTTGGTCACTTGTCATTAGTTGCTAATGAGAGCATTTAATAATTTCCTTCAGATTCCCAATCAAGTTGGGAATGACAAACGGAAACATCAGGAATGACAATTACGCCTCATACTTATCATTTCCGCACTCTCTATGTCATTCCCGCGAAAGCGGGAATCTATTTCCCAATATTGCAAGGGGAGAGAGGTGTAAACTATTTAATGTTCCCCTTAGAAAGGAAACATATTTCCCATTCCTGAACCGTTTCCCATCCCGTTTTTCAAATTCATTTTAGAAAACTTCTTCATCATTTTTTTAGATTGGACAAACTGCTTTAGAAGCCTGTTGACGTCGGAAACATGAGTTCCGCTTCCTTTCGCAATTCTTTTTTTCCGGCTCCCATTAATAAGCTGATGCCTCTGTCTTTCCTTATTCGTCATAGAGCTGATGATTGCTTCCGTCCTGGCAAGGGCTTTATCATCAATTTTAATGTTTTTTAAACCCTTCATCCCAGGCAACATTCCTATTAGCTGATCCAGCGGACCCATTTTTTTCATTTGCGCTAACTGGTTTTTAAAATCCTCAAGAGAAAAACTATCTTTTTTGATTTTTTTATAGATATCTTTTGCGCTATCCATGGACATGGAAGATTCTGCTTTTTCAATTAAGGAAAGGACATCTCCCATCCCTAAAATCCTTGATGCCAGTCGATCAGGATGAAAAACTTCCAGGGCCTCTAATTTTTCTCCGACGCCGATAAATTTTATTGGTTTTCCAGTGACTTCCCTGATGGACAAAGCCGCCCCACCCCGCGCGTCCCCATCCATCTTTGTTAGTATAATTCCGTCTATCCCCAGGCTGCTGTTGAAAGACCGGGCTATATTCACCGCTTCCTGACCTGTCATGGCGTCGGCTACCAGTAAAATCTCATGAGGTTGAATTTCAGATTTAATATTTTTTAATTCCTCCATTAACTTCTCATCAATATGCAACCTTCCTGCAGTATCGATAATGACCGGGTTTAAGCCCTTCTCTGACGCTTCATCACAGGCGTTCCTGCAAATTTCAACAGGGTCTTTTTGGTTATTAGCGTCAAATACCGCAACATCAAGCTTTTCGCCTAAAATCTTTAATTGATCAATCGCAGCGGGTCGATAAACATCAGCTGGAACTAAAAAAGGTTTTTCCCCCTCATCCTTGAACTTTTTCGCTAACTTACCGGCGGAGGTTGTTTTTCCAGACCCCTGTAGACCGACCATTAGGATAATAGTCGTCGAATCTCCGGAAAGAGTTACTTGTGATGATTCGGAGCCCAATAAATGAATAAGCTCTTCATGGACAATTTTGACGACCTGATGTCCGGGCGCCAAACTTTCCATTACCTCTGTCCCGACAGCTTTTTCACCTATCCGGGCGATAAAACCTTTGGCCACCTGAAAATTGACGTCCGCTTCAAGCAGAGCTATCCTGATTTCACGAAGGGATTCCTTTATATTTTCTTCGTTTAGCTTGCCCCGGCCCTTTAATTTTTTTAGAATCGGCTCTAACCGATCAGATAGATTCTTAAACATAATAAGCTTTCATTTATATCAGATTTCATAATATAATGCAACATGACAGATAATGATGACAAGCTGAAAAAGGATATCCGTTCCCTCTTAAAAGAAAAGAACGCCGTGTTGCTGGCGCATAACTACCAGAGGGATGAAATTCAGGAGATTGCTGATATCGCCGGTGATTCTTTAGGTTTGAGCCAGACCGCTGCCGCAACAAAAGCGGATATTATTGTTTTTTGCGGCGTTCATTTTATGGCGGAAAGCGCCGCGATTTTATCTCCTGATAAAAAGGTGTTACTTCCGAATCTTGAAGCAGGATGCCCTATGGCGGATATGGTAACCGCTCAAAAATTGAGGGAGGCAAGAAAAACTTACCCCGATGCGATTGTCGTGTGTTATGTAAACTCAACCGCTGACGTCAAGGCGGAAAGCGATATTTGCTGCACATCATCTAATGTCGTTAAAGTAGTGGAATCGTTAAATGGCAGAAAACAGGTGTTGATGGTTCCTGACATGAATCTTGCGAAATACGCGCAGCGCTTTACCCAAAAGACAGTGATACCGTGGAAGGGTTTTTGTCCTATCCACCATAACTTCATCAAGAAAGAAGATGTTCGAAAAACGATGAAAGAGCATCCGGAAGCTGTTTTTATGGCGCACCCGGAATGTACACCTGAAGTCCTGGACCTTGCCCACCATGTTGCCAGTACTTCCGGGATGATTAAATTTGCCCGGGAAAGTTATCATAAAGAAATTATAGTAGGAACGGAAATTGGTATTGGGTATAGACTAAGAAAAGAAAATCCAGAAAAAAAGTTTTATTTCCCCTCAAAAGAGCAAATCTGCCCGAACATGAAAGTAACAACTCTCGAAGATGTTTTAAAAGCTTTACAGGAAGAAAAACATCAAATTACTGTACCGGAGGAAATTCGAGTCAGGGCTAATTCAGCGTTGGAAAAAATGTTGTCTGTTTCATAAGTTTTTTTGTTCTGAATGGGGTTATGTTTAAATCAGGAAAATTTGAAATGAGAATCCCCTGGTTCGTACATTTTTGTGAAAAATTCTAAAAAAAATCCATCGAATCCTATCAGAACAGTCATGGCAGAAGGCACGCCTAAAAAGCAAATTCCTATAAAGTCTCTTATGTCTGTTACAGCTTCGTCCCCCTCTACTTTCCTTTTACAAATATATGATAAGGTGATATTTTTAAAGAGATGGGAAAGTATAGCAGAAGGAAAAGGGGGAAAAGATTACCCGGCGACAACACACATAAGGATGTCCAGACCTAATTAAAAGGAGTTCACATACCCCCTGTAGGCTCAACACTCAGATCTCCACCCGGTAAGAAGGCCGCTATTATTTCAGCGGCCCTCATCATAGCCCTTATAACCTTTCTCATCTACCTGCCGGCGCTTGAAAACGGTTTTGTATGGGACGACTATGAATACGTTTATGAAAATCCGCACATACAGTCGCTTGATGCGAGATTTTTTAGCTGGGTTTCTACAGCCGTTGTCTTAAGCAACTGGCACCCGCTTACGATCTTCTCCTATGCGCTCGATTATGCCTTTTGGGGCCTAAATCCCCGCGGATTCCACCTAACAAACCTTGTTTTACATGCACTTAACACCATCCTGGTCTTTATCCTCACCATCCGGCTCATAGACTACGGCAGGGCAAAACAATACCTTTATGGCCAAAAGACCCTATTTGTCGGTATTATAACGGCCCTTATCTTCGGCATACACCCCCTTCATGTAGAGTCTGTGGTCTGGGTAGCTGGGAGAAAGGACGTCCTGTATGCCTTTTTCTTTCTTTTAAGCATCATCAGTTATCTCACATATTCCTCCCTGCACTCAAAAGATTCAAGAAAGCAAGTATTCTACGGCATAATGTTCCTTTTTTTCATCCTCTCCCTTATAAGCAAACCCATGGCCGTGACCCTGCCGGTAGTGCTCCTTATACTGGACTATTATCCGCTTGAAAAAATAAAGGATACAAAGAAGGCGGTACTTGAAAAGGTACCGCTCTTTGTGCTGAGCGGTTTATCCTCTGTTATAACTTTGTGGGCACAGCAGACAGGCGGGGCAATAATTGCGCTTGATATCCATCCCCTGAGTGATCGCATCTTTGTTGCAGTACGTGCCTATATATTCTACCTCTATAAGATGATACTACCGCTTGATCTCGCCCCCCTCTACCCCTTACCTAAGAATCCAAACCTCTTTACCCTTGAATATGCTGGTTCGATTATACTGTTCTTTGCAATCACTTGTTTCTGCATACTCTCGTTAAAAAAGAGGAAGATATTTGCCCTTGTCTGGTTCTATTACGTAATTACCCTGGTTCCTGTCATCGGGATAGTGCAGGTCGGGATCCAGGCAGCAGCTGACAGGTATACGTATCTTCCGGGTCTCGGACCTTTTATTCTCATTGGGTTTGGCGCTGGCGTCCTTTATGAAAAGTTTCCTAAAAGGGCCTGTAAAGCGACGCTCTTTGTTTTTGTGATTATTATATTGGGCCTGTTCGGATACAGGACCGTCCTGCAGACAACCATATGGAAAGACCCTGTAACCCTCTGGTCTTATGAGATTAGACTCTTCCCTGAGGGTGCGGCTATATCACACAATAACCTGGGCATTGCGTATGGTAGTCTGGGTCGCTATCAAGAGGCGATTATGGAGTTTCAGACAGCCTTACGTCTGAATCCAAACTATGCTGAAGTCCACTATAACCTGGGTAATGCGTATAAGAGTATTGGCCAATATGATGAAGCTGTGGCCCATTATTACGATGAGTTACAGATTAATCCTAATAATGCGGACATACATAATAACCTTGGCAATGCCCTTGCTAAGCAGGGGAAGATCAAAGAGGCCCTTGCCGGTTTTACAAAGGCGCTATTGATAAAGCCGAATTATGCAAAAGCCCATTACAACATGGGAGTTATACTGGCTCAGCAAGAGAAGCTTGATGAAGCCATTGCGCACTTTTCCGAGGCCATTCGGGTCAAGCCCGATTATACGGAGGCCCATTATAATATAGGCCTTGTATATGGGATGAAAGGTCAAAACGATAAGGAAATGAAAGCAATGGGCAAAGCTAATAAGTTAGATCCATCCTTTCAAAAAAACACAATAAAAGAGAAAAAAACATAGCAACCCAAAAAAAAAATCGCCACACCCCTTATTCAAAGATGCGGCGATAGAGAAAATCGATTAAAAATTGAATTATGATTTAAGTTGTGATTTAATTAGTATAAACCATACAAGAGAAAAAAATGAACCCGAAAGTTATGTATGAAAAACGTATTTTGAAGGAATTACAGAATCTGCCGGATAAGAAAATGCCAAAACTTTTAAAGCTGATTCACAATCTAAAAAAAGAAATTCTAAATAAAAAAAGTATCAGAAAGATAAAAGAACCCTTTAGACAAGCATTTTGAACAAGCGGTTATCGGATATTAAGTAATTAATAATTAGTATATAAAAATTTGTTTTAAAGAGCCCAGCAATGTCTGATTTTAAATTCATCAATTTTTCGTCTGAAAACAAAATCGCCATTATTGCCATTAACAACCCTCCTGCTAACGCTCTCAGCAGTAAAGTTATGGAAGAATTGGAGGAATCCGTAGATATAGTTATAAAAGATGAAGAAGTAAAAGCGGCTATTATAACAGGGACCGGCGGCGTTATTTTTGTGGCAGGGGCGGATATAAAAGAAATTGCGGATATCAACGATGCGGCGACAGGACAGGAATTGACTGCTAAAGGGCAGGCTGTTTTAAATAAAATCGAGCAATCAGAAAAACCTTTTATTGCGGCCATTAACGGCCTGGCTCTCGGAGGAGGATGTGAACTGGCAATGGCGTGTCATATGAGAATTGCAAGTGATATGACAAAAATAGGACAGCCGGAAATTAATCTTGGAATAATCCCCGGCTTTGGAGGAACGCAGAGGCTTCCCCGTTTAGTAGGACCGGGAAAGGCAGCAGAAATTATTTTAACTGGTGATATGATAACTGCTAAAGAGGCTTACAGAATAGGTCTTGTAGATAAAATTGTGCCGCCCGATGACGTATTAAAGCAGGCAAAGGGGCTTGCAAAGCGGATTACTTTAAAAGGGAAATTGGCGATTGCTGCCGCTCTGAAGACCATGAATCAAGGGATGAAAACATCTCTGGAAGAAGGACTCAAGATCGAATCGGAAGTATTTGGAAGAACATGTGAAACAGAAGATAAAAAAGAAGGAGTCGCTGCGTTCCTCGAAAAGCGCCAGCCAAAATTTAAAGATAAGTAAATTAAGATTTTTAAATTTCGCCACCATCTATAAAATTTACGGTTCCAGGAGGGAAGGATGGATTTTAAGTTTACTGAAGAACATAACATGTTGCGCGCTATGGTGAGGAAATTCGTTGACCAGGACGTCAAACCCCTTGCCGCTAAAATAGATAAAGAAAAAGCAATCCCTGAAGAGTTATTGAAAAAAGCGGCTGGCCTTGGACTCATGGGAATTCCTTTTCCGGAAGAATACGGCGGCTCCGAACAGGGTGAGATCGGCGCCTGTATTATGCTGGAAGAATTAGGGCACGGTTGTGCCAGTACAGCGGTCACAATATCCGCCCACCAGAGTCTTGCCTCTACTTCTATTTATGTAGATGGAACGAACGAACAAAAAGAAAAGTACCTGGTTCCTTTGGCTAAAGGAGAAAAGCTTGGAGCTTTTGCCCTGACAGAACCGCAAGCCGGTTCTGATGCTGCTGCCATTAAAACCTCTGCTGTTCGGGATAGGGACGACTTCGTAATAAACGGCAATAAAATATGGATTACTAACGGCAGCAACGCCGATATTATTGTTGTCTATGCTGTAACAGACCCGGAAAAGGGGGCGCATGGCGGGGTATCCGCTTTTATTGTTGAGTCCAGCACCCCGGGTTTTAAAGTAGGAACTATTGAAGAAAAAATGGGTATAAGAGGTTCCACTACCGCCGAATTAATCTTTGAAGACATGAAAGTTCCTATGGATAATATGCTGGGAGTTTATGGCGCTGGTTTTATTACCGCGATGAAGGCGCTTGATATTGGACGACTCAGCCTTGGGGCTGCTGCTCTTGGCGCTTCTAAAGAACTGCTGGATTTATCTTTGAAATTTGCCAAAGAAAGAAAGCAGTTTAATGTCCCTATATGTGAGCATCAGGCGGTTCAATTTATGTTAGCGGATATGAGCACAAAAATTTACGCCATGGAAGGAATGGTGTACAGAACCGCAAATATGGTGGATAACGGAGAAAAGTTTACCCGTGAATCAGCTATTGTAAAAATATTCTGCTCCGAAGCTCTGGACTGGATAGTTGACACGGCCTTGCAAATACATGGAGGTTTGGGATATATGAGCCATTATCCTGTGGAGCGTTTTTACCGTGATTCCCGTATTAACCGGATATTTGAAGGAACTAATGAAATCCAGAAAATTGTGATAGCAAAAGAATTAATTAAGAAAGGAACTTATTAATATGAACGAAGAAAAAAAAATCGTGTTTCCATGCAGAAAATGCCATAAAAATATATCGGTTTCACGGTCTGAGGTGGAAGAAAGTATTAGATCAAAAGGATGTTTTGAATGCCCGTACTGTAAAGTAAAAAACACTAAAACCGCAGATGTTTATTCGAGATTGTAGGAACCTGCCTAAAGGGGGAATTGGAGAGAGTGCTTTTTTCGCCGCCTCACCGCTTTTTCCCTTCTCCGTTTTTCAATTTCCTGAGAGGGGATTTTGCAGATCAATGAGCTTTGATACAATGGTATCAAAAATGCGGTAATAATTCTGTAAGAGGAAAAAATCTGTGTCGCTTAAAGAAATAATTTCAGGGTTTAAGGTTTTTGAAGGATTAAGTTCGGATGAATTGGATGAAATCATACCGATTTGCATTGAAGAAAAATTCAATGAGGATGAGATTATTATTGAAGAGGACAGTAAAGGCTCGGATATTTATATCATTTTGGAAGGAAGAGTAAACGTTGAAATAAAAATGCCTTCATCGCAATTTCATGGAAGCTCAAGCAGGCGCCTGGCAAGGCTGCGAAACGGTGAAATTTTTGGGGAAATATCCTTTCTGGAAGGAGGGCGCAGGTCCGCTTGTGTTATTGCTCTTGATAAAATTGCTGTGCTTAAAATTGATGGTGAAAAACTATATAAACTTTTTAATAAGAACAACCACCTGGGATACTTGATAATGCGAAACATTAGTTCTATTTTGTCTCAAAGACTTTGTGATATTAATTTTAAATGGAGAGACAATATTTAATGATAAAAGAAAATACCACTTATATAACGAAAATAGACTCTTTAAAAAAAGATATCTTGGAATTAGAAGAAAAAAATAAAAAACTGGAAGGGCTTCAAAGTACTCAAGGAGATTTGTTCAAAATGATCATCCATGATTTGAAAGGACCTGTAGGTGAAATTACGGCCAATCTGGATTTGTTGAATTACGATAAGTCACTTTCCGAGCTTAACCGAGAATACCTGGAAACCGCTATCATGGGATGTGAAAACCTGTACAAGATGATTCTAAATATACTGGAAATCAGCAAAATGGAAGAAGGCTGCATGATTCTCAACAAAAAATCTTTCCAAATAGATGAGATAATTAAGGAAAGGATAAAAAAAGTAAAAACGATTGCGAATCAAAATGAAATCTGTGTTACAATGCAAATCAAAGGCAAAGGGGAAGTTAAGCTGGTAAACGCTGAGCAGGAAATTATCGAACGAGTTTTGTCAAATTTGCTTTTAAATGCTATATCTTTTTATCCTCCCAACAGTGAAATCAAAATCATTGTGGAACCAAACGAAAAAAAAGGTTTTTTAAAAGTCAGTGTAGCAGACCAGGGAAAAGGGATTCCTGAAGAATTTCTTGAAAAAATATTTGACAAGTTCTGCCAGGATATTAAAAATGGTGATAGAAGACAGTACAGCACCGGTCTTGGGCTAACCTTTTGTAAAATGGCGGTTGAAGCTCACAATGGAATGATCCTGGTTGAAAGCAAAGTGGGTAAAGGAAGCACTTTTAGTTTTACTATTCCTGCAACTTCTGAGAGACCCTAATCAGTGGTTGAAAAAAATAAAACCATGAAAATCCTCATTGTCGATGATATGACAAACATGAGGAGAACCATCAGGAATATGCTTCGCTACATTGGCTACGAATTTATAGAAGAAGCGAACGATGGTGATACTTGTATGAGAAAAATGCTTGATTTTCAGCCGGACTTCCTTGTCTTAGATTGGAACATGCCGCGTATGTCAGGAATGGAGGTGGTCCATAAATCAAGAGCTGGTCAACAATTTGCCAATATCCCGATTTTGATGATTACAGCGGAAGTGGAAGAAGCACAAATAGTCCAGGCCGCTGAAAATGATATAGACGGTTATATTATAAAGCCTTTTATTGCCTTGACCCTGGAAGGAAAGATTAATTCCATTATCGAAAGAAGAAATTCTCCTTCTGAATTTGAAATGTTAATTCGAGAAGGTATTGATTTAAAAAATCAGGAAGAGTACGAAAAAGCTATAGAGACATTTGAGAAGGCCTTGGAACTCACCCCGAAAAGCGCCCGGGTGAGGCAGTTAATCGGTGAGGCGTATAAAAAAATGGGTAATATTGAGAAAGCAGAAGAAAAACTCCAGGAAGCTGTTTCAATCAATCCGCAGTATATTAAAGTACATCAAAGCCTTGGTGATCTTTATCAGGAAGTCGGCAATAAAGAAAAGGCCCTTGCCGCTCTTGAAAAAGCGGTAAAAATCAGCCCTAACAACTCTGAGAGACAGACTGTTTTAGGTAAAATGTACTTAGAAAGCGGGGATGTGGAACAAGCAGAAAAATCATTCAATAAAGCTGTGGACGTTGAGCCGAATAACCCCAGCGTTAAAACAAATATCGGTGAAATATTTTTAGAAAGCGGCCATGTAGAAAAAGCTGCGGCTGTATTTAAAGAATCTTTAATGCAAAAAGAAGATGTACGTGTTTACAACCGCCTTGGGATTGCCCTCAGACGAAAGGGCAAGGTCAATGAAGCCATTAAAGAATATCACAAGGCGCTTAAGATTGATCAAAATGATGAAGGTTTACATTATAACATTGGCAGAGCTTATATTGAAGTAAACAACAAACCAAAAGCAATACATCATTTCAAAAAGGCCCTGGGAATCAATCCGAACTTTAAAGATGCGCAAATCATACTGAAAAAATTAGGGCATTAACATCAAAGATTTTCTACAACTTTTTTGAAATTCTATATTTTTTGAAACAATTGCGAACTAAACGAACTAAGTTCGGAGTATGGGAAAGAAACGTAAAACAGAACTCGATATTGATCTCGATATTGAGGTAAAAGAAGAACCTCCTCCCTCGGAATCTGAAGAACCTGAAGAACCTGAAGAAAAAGAGCCCGGCTTTCTAAAAAAGCTTACTGAAAAGCTCGCTGAAATACCGCCTAAGATTATTATTTTCTCTGCCGCAGGCATCATAGCATTATTATTAATCGGTGGGATTATTTATTACATCGCCCAGAAACCGGAACCTCCCCCTGAGGTTGAGGAACCTGCTGAAGAAGCTCCATCTTTTAATATAGTGCCTCAATATGAATTTACTCCTTTTTTCTTCCCCATTAAAGCAAAAAACAATGAAGAAGCCTTTCTTAAAATAGCGTTCTCCTTTGACCTTAGCAATGAAGTAGTTTTAAAAGAAATCGAGCAAAACATTGCGCTTTTAAGAGCAAACCTATCTTTTGTGCTGAAAAAAAAGAGTTTGAGTGATCTGGAATCGGATCCTGACAAAACAAAACTCGGACAAGAAATTCTTAAAATCCTAAATCGTTCCCTCCAAAAAGGTACTGCTGTAAAAATTTACTTTACTCAATTCCTTATAAAATAGCATGTCTTATTATTCTTAGAGAAACCTTTTTATATCGGCTTTTTTCTCAAGATCTTCAATATAAGTTTTGGTCTTTTGCTCTGCTTCGGATCTTTTCAAGAAATTCGAAATATTTTCTTTTACTTGATCAAGCGGGATCAAACCACCAGCTTCTTTTTTCTTGTATGCCTTAATGATATGGTAGCCAAACTGGGTTTCGACAATATCACTAATTTCACCCTCATTTAGTTTGAATGCAGCATCTTCAAACTCTTTAACCATTTGACCTCTGGTAATGCTGCTTAAATCTCCTCCCCGGGATGCGCTGGGTCCTTCCGAGTGTTGTTTAGCTAACTCAGTAAAATCTTCTCCTTCTCTGGCTTTTTTCAAAATATCTTCAATTTTCTTTTTTGCTGTTTTTTTATCATCACCACTCATTTTATGATCTACTTTAATCAATATGTGCGCGGCATGAACCGATTCCGGGGCAATAAAGGAACCCTCGTTATTTTTATAAAAGTCCATGATTTGTTGATTGCTGATTTCGATCTTATCGTGAATCTCTTTCTCAATAAGCCTGGAAACTATAATATTGCGGCGGATCTGTTTTTTAAACATTTCGATAGTAATTCCGCGTTTTGAAAACTCTTTCAAAAACCCTTCTTTGCTATTATGCCTGTTTTCCATACTATCTATTACTTTGGAAACATCTTCATCTGACGCCTCGATTTTAAATTCCTTACCCCGTTGAAACAAAATCTCGCGCTGGATTTCCGTATCTAAAACTTTATTAATCATTTGCTTGATCTGTTCTTTGTTAATCACTTGATTTTGATGGCTTGCCTGCATTTTTACTCTCTGCAAAGCTGTTTTAATAGACCTGCTCGTTAATTTTACATCATTTACGCTTGCGACTATTTCGGGTAATGAATTTGAAGCTTCATCAATTGACTCTGCTATGTTTTTCGGGCTTGATTCATCACCCATCTTTTCAAATTTTTCTATCGCATTTAATGCTTTTCCCATTTCTGCGGATGCATTTGCTTTGGTTTCACTCTTCTTATTGCAAGCAGAAAAAAACACTGCCAAGAAAATGCTTATTACGACTAAAATAGAAATTACAAATTTTGACCGCATAAAAAATTCTCCTGTACAGACATTAAAAATAAAAAATTAGTTTATCCGAACCATTGACATTTGCATAGCATTTTTTTACAATAATTTTGTGGGTAGTTCCGAGAACTCATTTTTTTTTCTGTCATTTCTTGTCGTATTACTCCTCGGAATGACATTTTTTAGGTTTTCGGAAGTGCTTTTATAATACCCTACGAGTAAAAAACATAGGCAATAAAATCAACATGCAGAAAACTCCGACCAAAGGCTCGTTTCTTATAGCTAATCCACGTTTACAGGATCCGAATTTCAACCTGACAGTGGTGTTAATCTGTGAATATAACGAAGACGGAGCATTTGGATTAGTTGTTAATAGAGCTCTTAATGTATCTATTGCAGAAGCGTTAAAGAACAACCCTAATGCGGTTGAAAACAAAAACAAGGTATTCAGCGGGGGACCGGTTCAAACAAATCATCTGTTATATTTGCATAATAATAATGGCCTTCCAAAAAAAGCTGAAAGAATATGCGAAGGCGTGTACCTGGGAGGAGATGTTAATTATTTAAATAATTTATTATCAAATAAAATTCAGAAAGATATTTCTTACCGGCTTTACCTTGGAAGTGCCGGTTGGGCAGCAGGACAGCTTGATGAAGAATTAAAAATTAAATCCTGGATAGTCTGTCCTGCCAGAGAAAGTTTTGTTTTTCACCCTGAGCCGGATAACTTATGGCGGCAGGTTTTAAGATCAATGGGCGGCCAGTATGCTTTGCTCTCAACCTATCCCCCTGATCCGATTTTGAATTAGCCCCCTGACAATATATTGACTTTTGAGCCACCAAGACACAAAGACACTAAGAAAAATTTATTTTCTTTAATCTAAAATATTTTCTTTCATTTTCAGCAATGCATCTAAGGCATAGTCCAAATCTTTCCTGGTATGTAAAGACATAATTGTGATTCGAAGTCTTTCTTTTTTTCTGGGGACAGCAGGGGGGCGAATCCCTACTACAAAAACCCCTTTGTTAAACAGGTATTCACTTGCCATAACTACCTTTTTTGAATTACCAACAATAATAGGGATAATCTGGCTCTGACTGTTAAAATTTTTAAACCCTCTTTTTTGAAGCCCTCTCTTAAAATAATTCACATTTCTCCAGAGTTTTTTTCTTAAATCCGGTTTTGATTGAATCATTTCAATAGCAGCTAAAGATGCGGCCGGAATAGATGGAGGGAGCGCTGTTGTATAGATAAAAGGCCTGGCCCTGTTAATTAAATAATCTATTAATTCATTACTGCCTGCAATGTAAGCTCCAAAACCCCCTAAAGCTTTTCCAAGAGTTCCCATCTGAATATCGATTTCATTGGATTGAAGATTAAAGTGTTCTATCGTTCCTTTTCCATTTTTTCCAAAAACTCCTGTGGCATGAGCATCGTCCACCATGGTAAAGGCCGAATATTTTTTAGCAAGAAAAACAATGTCAGGCAGGGGAGCCAGATCACCATCCATACTAAAAATACCATCCGTTACGATTAGCTTCTTTTTGAACCTGTTGGAATTTTTTAAAAGTCTTTCCAGGGCGTTCATGTCTTTATGAGGACACATTACTGTCTCCGCTCCGCTGATCTTGCAGCCGTCTATAATGCTGGCATGGTTTAACTCATCGCAAAAAATAATATCTCTTTTTTTCATTAAAGCGGAAATTGCACCTGTGTTTGCTTGATAACCGGAATTAAAAACTAAAGCGGATTTTGTTCCTTTAAACCGGGCTATTTTTTTTTCCAGCTCATCATGGAGCATCATTGACCCCGAAATAAGGCGTGATGCTCCGGAACCACATCCAAACTCTTTAATTGCTTTGTTGGCAGCTTTTTTAACAAAAGGATGATTTGCGAGTCCCAGGTAATTGTTTGAGCAAAGAAGAATAACCTTTTTCCCATTAATAAAAACGTGGGGGCCCTGACTACCCTGCACCAGTCGTAATTTTCTGTACAGGCCAATGTTTTTCAGGTTTTGAAGCTCGTTTTCTAAAAATTCCCGCATACAGAATCTTTTTATGTCAATGTCAATGAATGTGTTATTGTACCATAAGATGGGATTCCAGATTTAAAAAGGGGCATGAGAGATTTCTGAGTGTTCAATATTTAGGATTGAACCTATTTATGTCCAGAAAGGACCTTTGGAATAGCCCGGCAATTTATTGTCGGGATGGAATGCACTGGAATAGAGAAATAACGGCTGATTTAATTTTTTTGACTTTTTTTGGCGTTTTGGAGTGGGAGATCGAGGATCAGTTCTACTTCTCCTTTAGGCAGGTCGAGCTGCCTGCAAATTTCCTCGGCATTTAAACCGTTTTTGGCTAACTTAGCCGCTTCTGAATATTTATCTTCCTCGGAAGGGACTGACTCATTTTTATTGGAGCTGGTTTCTAATTGATTTCTAATATTTTCTATAAGTGATTCCGCTTTTTTTGCCTCTTTCTGTAATTCTTTCTGTTTTGTTTCTAATTGATCCAGTAGTTCCTGTACCCTTTTTTGACTTAGCAGTGCTTTATCGGAAATACCTATTGAAGCGCGCTCCGATTCGGTAATTAGCCGATCAAGCGACTGGATAAGTTCCTGAGTCTCTTTTTTTTTCAGATTGCCGTTTAGTTTTTCTTCCTTTTTTCTATTTTTTCGATCAAAAATATAAAAAAGAATAGCTATTAAGATCAACAAATCTACAATAGCCTGTATAGCGATCCAAAGAGTTATCATTTAGCAAAAAATAACAATCGTCAATTAGCAATCTAATAAAACCCGGTAGTGTCCGGTTAGAAAATTGCACAAGCCGACTGTGTCATGCCCGAATGTTTTTATCGGGCATCCAGAAGTTCGGTTCCTTCATAGATCCCCGCTAAAAGCATGCGGGAATGGCAGCTTTTAAGTGATAAAACCAGGATGCAAAAACTTAACCGGACAACGCTGAATAAAACCACAAATTTAACAAATTATACGAATTAAATAGGAAAATAATTTTGTGATCTGGTAATTCGTAGTTTCTGCTTATCAGTTAACTTGCATAGTTAAATTCTTACTATTGTTAACTGTTAATTGATCATTGTTAATTTTTTAAACTACGATATTGATACGGTTCCCATGTTCAATATCTTCGCCGGATTTTATTTCTTCAGTTTTCTGCCGGCTTTTCTCATTTTGCTGCTTGCCTTTTTGCTCCTGGTTGGCTTTCTGGCGGGATTGGTCATCAGCAGGTTTTATCTCACTATTCTCTTCTTGAACCGGAACTTCGATTTTCTTTTCATCAATGGTTGAACGCATGTCTTGCACAAAATTCCGCGCACTTACACCATGCTGGTTCTGCTGCACCTGTTGCATCTTCTCAACCTGAGTGCCCATGGATAAAATTTGCTGGAGACTTACGGGTTCTACCATTTTACTCACCCCTATTTTATTTTATCATAACACTGTGTAACCGCAACCAAAAAACCAGCAGGCAGTGAACAGTTGACAGGATTTTCTGCCTGCCGCCTATTGCTTACTGCGTGTATAGCCAAATAACTCTGCTGAAAAAAAATCCCTCTCCTATTTACTAATCGTACTCTGTCATGAGTTTCTTTAGCTTTAATTTAAGCCTTAGAACAGCCTTGGAGTGGATTTGAGAAACACGTGATTCTGTTATTTCCAAAACCGCTCCTATTTCTTTCATTGTCAATTCTTCATAGTAATAAAGTGAAATCATCAATCTTTCTTTTTCCGGCAAGCTGTCTATCGCTTCTGCAATAGTTTTTTTTAGTTCATTCAGACGCGCATGAGTCTGGGGATTTGCGTCTTTGGCCCCTGCCAGGCAATCCAACAAGCTTTTACGATCATCTTTGTGTCCCAGACCAAGATCATCAAGGCTTAAGATAGGCATATTAGCAGAGTGATTAACAATATTGTGATATTCTTCCAGTTCAACTCCCATTGCCTCCGCCACCTCGTCGTCTGCCGCGGCACGGCCTAATTTATGTTCGAGTTTTTGAGAAATCGCCTGCAATTGATTGACCTTCTGACGCACCGATCGGGGTACCCAGTCCAAAGAACGGAGCTCATCCATGATTGCCCCCCTGATTCGGAATTCCGCGTAAGTTTTAAATTGAGCCCCTCGAGTCGGATCAAATTTTTCAATAGCATCCATAAGACCGAGTACTCCCGAGCCCATAAGATCATCCACTTCTATATGAGGGGGGAGTCGTTTAGCAATTCTATGCGCAATATACTTAATGAGAGGGGCATGTTCCTCCACCAGTCTATCCATATTGCTGGGATGTATAGTACTGCTGGCAGGGGTATCCTGTTGTTTTCGAGGGAGATTATCCATATAAGCTTTTTGAAAAATGCTCTTATTCATAAGAGTCCAAATTACCTCAGGTTAGAAATCACTATCATCCGGGGCCTCTAAACCCTGGTCATCAATATCACCGGTTGTACTGCCTCCTGCTTCCGGAGCTGCAACAGAACCTGCTGCGGCTGCGACAGGCTCGACCGGAGTTGAAACAGTTTTCTCCTGACCTTTAACCTCCTCTTTTTCAGGTTTTTCCTTTTCAGTTTTCGGTTTTTCTTCTTCGTAAATAAGATATGCCATTAACCAGCCAAAAACCGAAAAAATCAGAAAAGCGATTCCTCCTCTGAGTATCGCTATCTCAAGTGTTACACCAGAAAAAATACTTACCAGAGACGCAACAGCAAACGCAAACATCCCAAGTGCCACACCTGCCTGATTTGGAAAAATTAACATCTGTACAAATTAATTTCGAAATTAGTTTATTAAAAAAGATTAATTTTATTCCCTGATAGAGATAGGGCAGGTTCCAACCCCACAATTTTTTCCGCTAATTTAAAAAATCCTTTGCTTGCTTTTGAGTAAGGATAAAAATCGACAATAGATTTTTGCATTCGTACGGATTTAGCCATGTTTTCATCATATAGTACATAACCAATATAATCTACAGAAATTAGGGGTAAAAACTTGTGTATAACTGTACTCAATTGCCTGTACACCTCTGTCGCTTCTTTATCCGATTTCGCTAAATTTACAAGAAGTTTAAATTGCTTTTGATTGTGATTTAAAAAAAGCACTTTTATCAAAGCGTAGGCATCTGTAAGGGAGGTTGGTTCTGGTGATACAACCACCAGAATATTATGAGCAGATGCGCAGAAATGAGTAACATTAGATGATATTCCGGCTCCTGTATCCAGCAGTATGTAATCATAACTATCAGCAAGAGAATCAAATTCTTCAGAAATAATGAGACGCTGGTCTCTGTTCAGTTCCGCTAACTCCTGTATACCGGACGCGGCAGGCAAGACGTGTATTCCTTTTTTATGGTTTATAATTACTTCCCTTATATCTTTCTCCCTTTTCAACACATGCTTAAGATTATATTTTGGGGCTAAACCAAGGAGTATATCGACATTTCCGAGGCCGGTATCCGCGTCAAAAATAAGAGTATTTTTATCATGCTTTTCTAACGCAAAGGCCAGGTTTGCTACCACATTAGTTTTACCTACCCCCCCTTTGCCACTGGTCACGGCAATTAACCTGACCGATTCATTGTTGTTTTTCTCTCTTTTCATTTCTCTTCGTCTCTCAGAAATATTTGTTTTATTTGCTATTTTTCGTAATGTCTCTGCCTGATCCATCCTGTTCCCCCATGTAATCAATAAAATCCTTTTTTTGACAGGAGGATCAAGATAATAAAAAATCTTGTTTATCCTGCAAGAACTTAGATTCCCGCTTTCGCGGGAATGACACATAGCATAGGAATGTCATTTCCAGGCACCTCTACATGCCATTCCCGAAACCACAACATGTCATTCCCGCACGCTTTTAGCGGGAATCTAATAAACATTGAAATTTCTATACATAAATTTAATGTATACTTTAGCTTGTTTCCGTAATCTTTTTTCTTTCACTGAAAAATTAAATCGATTGTTTTTTCCGAAGTAGCTACTTCAATATCTTCCGGGACATTTTGGCCCGTCGTAAAGTAGGAAATTGGTTTATTTGTTTTCATAGCGATATTAAACAACATCCCAAACGAATTTGCTTCATCAAGTTTGGTAAAAATGAGGCTATCTACAGATAACGGATAAAAACGTTTAATATTGTTGAATAAAACTTCTTCCTGTTCGGTGGAACTAAGGACAAGATGGGTTTCAACCGAAACATCTCCATCAAGAAAATCCATTAATTCCTTCATTTGTTTTTCGTCTTTTCTGCTGCGTCCGGCTGTATCAATCAGCACGATATCTTTATCCTGGTAAAGCTCCAATGCTTTATGAAATTCTTGCCTGTCTCTGGCAACAGACATAGGAATATCAATAATCTTTGAATAAATTTTTAATTGTTCGACTGCCGCAATGCGATAAGTATCAAGAGTAATTAAAGCCACTTCCTTCTTCTGGTTTAAAGATAATTCCGCTGCCAGCTTAGCTATTGTTGTTGTTTTGCCGACTCCTGTTGACCCTACAAATGAAACAACTTTTGGTTTTTTCACGCCGGTTTTAAGAGGTCCGGTTGTTTTAACAAACTTCATCATTTCTCTGAAAAATTGTGCTTTAACATTATTATTTAAAGAGGGTTTATTTGTTATCCGACTGTTAACTTTTTCAATCAACCGAAAGGCCAATCTCTCATTGATACCTTTATCAATTGCTTCTCTGTATAAATTGATTAAGGGGTCATGGATACCGAGGTCTTTTAACGCGCTGGTGTTATTAAGCAAGTAATGGACAATGGATTTAAGTTCGATAGTTTCTCTATTAAAAGAGTCATCCGTACTTTTTTTAATGGAACCCAGGAGATCCGGAGAAATGGATTTTACAATTTCCTTGAGTTCCGCGATCTCCTTTTGCAGTGGATGAATCAATTCTTTTATGCCGGTCATATCATCACAATTGAAATCCATTGCTGCTGTTACTTCTCCTGCTTGCCTTTTCCCGTTTTTTGAGCCTGGTTCAATCTTTTTTGTAGATATAATAATGGCATCTGCCCCCAGTTCTTTTTTTACAAGCCTCAAAGCTTCTTGTATGTTTTTCGCCGTGAATTTTTTTACATGCATTATAATGTAATCACTCCAAGGGTTTTAATTTTTGCCGAAGGCGCTATTTCATTATGAGAAAGGCATACCAGGTTCGGAATAAACCTTTCCGTCAGTTTCTTTAAATGAACTCGAATATTTTGGGATGACAAAATAATCGGCTGAATTTCCACAGAAGAGATTTTCTCCAAAGTATCTTTTATTTTGTTGAGCAGTTTTGTTGCCGTATCCGGCTCTAAAGAAACATAAGAGCCAAACTCTGTCCGTTGTATGGAGCTTGACAGCATATCCTCAATTTTCTGGTCTACCGTTAATACCGGTATTTCTCCTTTAGCAGTCTGGTATTGCTTGCTGATGGGTCTTGCTAATGCTTGCCGGACATATTCCGTCAACAACTCTGTATCTTTAGTCGTAGGCGCAAATTTTCCCAATACCTCCAGAATAGTTAAGATATCCCTTATGGAAACCTGTTCTTTTAATAAATTTTGTAATATGGTTTGAACCTGAGCTAAAGAAAGCAAATTTGGAATTATATCTTCTACAGCTTTGGGATGGGTTTCTTTAACATTATCCAGCAGCTCTTGCGTTTCCTGGCGCCCAAGCAAGTCATGGGCATAATTTTTTATTATTTCCTTAATATGGGTAGTTACTACTGTAACGTTATCGACTACCGTGTATCCTGCCATCTGTGCTTTCCCTTTTTCATTTTCAGTTATCCATGTAGCGGGCAAGCCAAAAGTAGGTTCTTTAGTGGGAATTCCTCCAATATCACCGGTTTCTACTCCTGGGTTCATAGCGAGAAAATATCCCATCATCAATTCTCCCCTTGCTACTTCAGTTCCTTTTACCAGAATAGAGTATTCGTTTGGTTTTAATTGTAAATTATCGCGAATATGGACAGGCGGTACAATAATTCCAATCTCAAGAGCAAACTGGCGGCGGATCGATTTAATACGATTCAGGAGTTCACCATCTCTTGCCGCATCTACAAGGGGGATCAATTCATACCCAACTTCTAATTCTACAACATCAAGTGGGAGAAGTGATTCCACCTTTTCCGGTACCGGCGCTCTTTTTTCTTCTTCTATTTTTTTTATTTCCTCTGCTTGAGTCGCTTTTTGGGATTCGAAGGTAAAGTAAGCAATAGCGCCCACAACAATTGCCAAGACAAAAAAAGCAAAATGAGGCAGCCCCGGAACCATTCCAAAAAAGAATAATACAGCGGAAGTGATCGCAAAGGCCTTTGGATGAATCAAAAGCTGGCTGGCAATATCTCTGCCAAGACTTTTATCAGAAGCAGCCCGGGTCACTACAATACCGGCGGCTGTGGAGATAACAAGAGCCGGCAGTTGGGACACGAGACCGTCACCTATAGTTAGAGTGGCATAAATCTCGGCTGCCTGAGAAATATCCATACCCTGCTGAAACACTCCGATAAAAAAACCACCAAGAAGATTAATGCCGGTAATAATAATTGACGCAATAGCATCTCCCCGTACAAACCGTATGGCGCCATCCATGGACCCATAAAAATCCGCTTCCTGCTCCAGTTTCCTGCGGCGTTTTTGCGCTTCTTGCTCATTGATCATTCCCGCGTTCAGATCCGCGTCTATACCCATTTGTTTTCCCGGGATAGCATCTAATGTAAAACGAGCAGCAACTTCAGATGTTCTTACAGAACCTTTTGTAATAACCACAAAGTTGATTATTACCAGGATGAGGAACACGACCATTCCGACAACATAATTTCCTCCAACCACAAAATCGCCAAAAGATTTGATAACCTGACCCGCGGCGCCGGTTCCTTCATTTCCATGAAGTAAAATAACCCGGGTGGAAGCAATATTCAGAGAAAGACGGTAAAGCGTAACTATCAACAACAAAGAAGGAAACACTGAAAACTCCAGAGCCTGCAGCATATACAAGGAAACCAGCAGGATAATCAGAGAAAAAGTAATGCTGAAAGACAGTAGAATATCCAGCATAACAGTCGGCAGAGGCATGACCATTATGATTAAAATACCGACCACGCCTCCCGCTAAAATAAATTCACTGTATTTGCCTACTAATGGTGATTCGTTTGCCATGATTTACACCTTATTTTTCAGTTTATATACATAGGCCAGCACTTCAGCAACAGCTCTGAATAGTGTATGGGGGATTACCCCACCAATATCAACCAGCTTATATAGCGTCTGTGCTAACAGTTTATTTTCCACAACCGGCACGCCATGTTCTTTTGCAATCTCTTTGATCTTTTGCGCTAAATAATTTGCCCCCTTCGCGACAACCTCCGGGGCTCCCATTGAATCTCTGTCATATTTTAGAGCGATGGCATAATGAAGTGGGTTTGTAATTACCACTTCCGCTTCCGGCACTTCCGCCATCATTCGTTTCCTGGCTAACTGCATCTGTATGCTTTTAACCCTGGCTTTAATGTATGGATCTCCCTCTGTTTCTTTTCTTTCTTCTTTAACCTCTTGCTTGGTCATTTTCATACTTTCTGAATAGGTATATCTCTGGAATGCATAATCAATAAAAGACAGGAAAATCATTGCCCAAAGGGTACGCACCATTATTTTCATAGAGATTTCACCCATATAAACCGCTGACTGCCCGGCTCCAGTATCCATTAATAGAGGAATAGTGGAAAATTCTTGTTTTATTGTTTTATACGCGATAAACCCGATGATCATGATTTTAAAAATAGATTTTAAAAGCTCCATCACGGAATTTTTTGAAAAAAGCCGGCCCATCCCTTTTATAGGGTTTAGTTTGGAAAATTTAGGTTCCAATGGTTTAAGAGAAAATTTAAACCCTTGAGTCTGAAAAAGATTACCCAAAACTCCGGCTATGGAAATTCCAATCAAAATAGGAGCCAGAATAACAACCGTACCTTTAAGAATATTTTGAAACATGATAAATGCGTTTGCCTCTGTAAGCTGAAAGGTTCCTATGTTTGTCAAAAGATTCCCCCACATTGACATAATATTTTGAGTAATCTGTCCCCCCATGAAATTAAAAACAAGGAGGCTTCCTAAAAGCACAAATGCGGAATTGACTTCTTTGCTGATAGCAAATTGGCCTTTTTCTTCTGTTTCACGCCGCCGTTTCTCCGACGCTTCTTCTGTACGTTGTTCTTTATCTTCTTCAGCCATTTTTTAAATTCCTAACAAGTTAGATTTCTCGCTTCGCTCGAAATGACACTTCCGCCCACCTGTCATTCCG
>CBDUII010000002.1:0-26725 GCA_965367285.1 uncultured bacterium | reverse complement strand
TTCTTGAGATTTTAATTTTTGATTCACCGCCATATACGGCTTCCTCAAACAATACAGGCAAATTGTACTTTACATCCTCTCCTCTGTTGGCTCTTTTCTTCCTCTCAGTAAAATTATCGTTGAAGAAGTCACTAAAAATATCTTCAAAAATATCTCCAAACCCTGATTCAAATCCACTCCCGGCAGCAAATCCTTCAAAATCAGTTGAACCGGCTCGATGACCAAATTGATCGTAACTCGTCCGTTTATTAGAATCGCTTAAAATAGTGTATGCTTCAGAGGCTTCTTTAAATCTTTCTTCCGCTACTTTACTTCCGGAGTTTTTATCCGGGTGGTATTTAAGGGCAAGCTGGCGGTATGCCTTTTTAATTTCATTCTCGCTTGCTTGACGGGAAATTCCCAAAACTAAATAGTAATCCTTCTTTCTCAATTTATTTCACCACTTTTTTTATCTATTTCTTCCTTATTTTCTTTCTCTGTTTTCACCACTGTTTTTTTCTCTTTTCCCGATATATTTTCCGCTATTACTACCATGGCAGGTCTTAAAAGCCTGTCATGAAACATATATCCTTTGCGAAGTTCTTCTATAATTGTATTGTGCTCATGCTCTGCTGTAGCGACTTTTGAGATGGCTTCATGTTTGTTTGGATCAAAAACCTGTCCGAGACTGTTAAATTGTTTAGCGCCAATAGATTGCAGGATATTTTTAATTTGATTCACAATCATCTCAACCCCTTTACTCAGATCTTCTACTTTATTGTTATTTTTGGTGGCTTGAAGGGCTCGTTCAAGATCATCTATAACAGGTATCATATCTCGTATAACTTTTTCACTGGCATATTTAAAAGAATCCGCTTTTTCCCGCTGTGTTCTTTTCTTGAAATTATCAAATTCAGCGTTTAGTCTAAGGAATTTATCGTAGTTTTCTTTTACCTCCTTGTCCTTTGCGTCAATTTCTTTTTTTAATTTTTCAGTTTCTTCCTTAAAAAGTTTTTTGATTGCTTCTAACTTATCTGCTTTATCTTTAGTCTTTTTTGTCAGGTTTTTTTTTGCTTCCTGCTGAGGAGGTTTTTCGTCAGATTTTTTCTTTATATCTTTATCTTTATCTTTATCTAAATCGATATCTTTATCTTTATCTTTATCTTTGTCTTTATCTAAATCGATATCTTTCTCTGTTTCTGAAACTTCCATTCAGTTGCTCCTTGTTTAATGTATAGTAATTTCAATATTTATGTGAAGGTGTCTAAAGTGAACTAAAGGTTGAAGTGCCTAAAGTGAAAATTCGAATTTCGAAATACGAAACAAATTAAAAATACAAATGTTCAAATTTTCAAAACATCTCCTGCCCCGCGGTTTTTTGTTTTGAATTTAGAATTTTGGTCATTCGATATTGTTTCGAGTTTAGTGCTTCGGATTTCGGATTTATTCGTTCTGAGCTGCCGTAGGCGCCCCTTCACTTTAGTTCACTTTATGCTTTAGGCACTTTTTACAAAGCTGCCGAAGGCCTAACTTGTATCCAAGAGCCTGAGAGTTTATTTGATAATATGTTGGCGGTATAATCCACAAGAGAAATAATTTTGGGATATTCCATTCTTTTCGGGCCAAATACCCCAACGGTCCCTAAAATATTATCACCATACTTATAAGTATGGGTCACAAGACTGCAGTCCTGCATTTCGTGAATTCGGTTTTCTGATCCAATAATAATACTGATCCCTTCTTCTTTGAGGCATTTATCCAGAATATGTAAAAGTTCGCTTTTTTCTTCAAATGCGTTCAAAATACCTTTCATTTTTTCTAAATCATCTCTGAATTCAGGTTGGTCAAAAATATTGGTCGTACCGGCTATGTAGAAGTCTCCTTCTATTTCATCTTCAATAAAGGCTTTTTGGATTAACTCCATTGCTTTTTTTAGCAGGTTATTATAAAGCCTTTTTTCTTTTTTCATAGTGGAAACAATTTTTTTCCTCACTTCTCGTAAAGTCAAATCACTAAACTGGTCATTGAGATACCTGGAAATTGAGTCGAGTTTATCCTGAGCAAGGTTATCCTTTAAATTAATCAATTTATTCTGGACTACGCCGGACTTGGAAATAAAAACAACTAACACCTGAGACACACTGGTTTTAATTAGTTCTATACGTTTAAAGGTGATATTCGCAAATTTAGGAAGAAGAATAATGCTTGCCTGATTAGATAAATCAGAAAGTATTTTTGAGGATTGTAAAATAATGTCCATTGCTTCTGTTTGGTTGGATTCTAATTTTTTTTTAATAGCTTCGGAATCTTTATGGCTTGGTTTAGGGATCTCACATAGATTATCAACATAAAAACGGTATGCTTTGTCAGTTGGGACTCTACCCGCCGAAGCATGAGGCTGTTTTAAAAAGCCGGAATCCTCCAAATCTGACATGGCATTGCGGATGGTAGCCGGGCTTAAATCTCTGAGGTATTTCTTTGAAATAGTGCGTGAACCAACCGGTTCTGCCGTTGAAATAAAATGCTTCAGAACAGCGTGAAGAATTTTTAAGTTTCTGTCGTTTAATATTTCGATCATAAAACCAAATTATCAACTAAATTAAAAAATGTCAAGTTTTCTACAAAATGCATAGTACTTTTCTCTGCGATCTTTGCGTCTCTGCGGTGAATTAATTTTGGTTTTGGCTATGTTGAGCTATGAGATTAACTTTAAACAAACGCAATTATTTCTTCTATTGTTTTCCTGAGAAGTTCTTTTCCGCCAAAAGTCATACCGAGGTTCCTGATCTTATGCGTATCAATCTGGTTTTTCGGTCCTTTATTTACATCATCTATGACACAGTCGCTGTTTAAGATTTCTGAGGCGATTCGCGCGACTTCCTGATCCGCGATATACATATCATAACAATTATACGCCTGTCCTGCTATACCGTCTGACTTTAAAAGAAGCGAGACTGTTTTGGCTACGTCTGCGGCATGAACCTCTTTTCCTCCTTTTGGCACGGAGATTCGTCCTCCTTTTTTCGCGCGACGGATCAGGTCAAACCATTTACTTCGTTCCGGTGGATGCGTCAGACCGTAAATTCCTGTTGGTCTTAAAGCGCAAACCTGCCACCCTTCTTCAAGACCATAACTATGAATAAATTTTTCAACAGAAGCCTTATAAGCTCCATAGTGCGATAAAGGCCACAGGGGATGAGTTTCATCAAGAGGACGATTATCGAGGATTACCTCATGAACCGCGCAGGTGGAAATAAAAATAAATTTTTCTATGCCAATTTCTTTTGAAAAATTCATTAAAGAAATAGACCCCATCAGGTTTAAATGTAAAAATTCCATCAGGTCTTTGCCGGGATTGGCTCTGAATTGCAATCCTTTTGGTCTGGCCAGGGCCGCATGGACAACAGCGTCCATTCCCCTGATTAATCTTTTTTGACTTTTCTGATCACCGAGATTACCTTCAGTCCATTCCACTTTTTCTTCCAGGCCCTCAAGCCCGGTCAAATCGCTGTTAAAACGCTTCCAGCACCGGCAGTGATGGCCTTCGCCGACAAGCTGTCTTAAAATGTATCTTCCTAAAAACCCTGTTGTACCGGTTATCGCTATTTTCATTTTTTACCAGGAGAGAAATAGTTATTAAACTACGAATTACGCGAATTGCACGAATTAAAAAGAAAAATATTTAAAATTCACTTCCAAGCCTGTCTCAACAGCTGTTTTAAAAATCGAAGGATGGTTTTGCATCTTTTTAATCTCGTCAATTGTAAAGGGAAAAATATCAAGAGGGATCGGAAAATTATCAGGACAGTAGACCGTTATTCTATCTTTAAAAGAATACCTGCTGGCCGAAAGAACCAACAATATGTCGAGATCGCTGCCGGGAGTGAAATTACCTTTAACAAAGGAGCCAAATATGTATACACGACAAATTTCCGGGAATTCAGTCTTCCAGGTCTTTAATGTCTTCTTCAGTGATTTTTTGATCTTGTTGATATCTTGATAAAATACCTTCAGAGAAGCGGATGATTTCTCCAGCATGGTTTATTCCCCTGGTGGATTCTTCTTCTGTATAATAGTCGGCAGGTATTCCCTCATCGAATCCATTCGGATACCGGGTTGGGATATAATATTTATCCAGCACTTTAGCGTAATTCAATAGTTTTTCAGGCTTTTCAATATTTTTCGGTATATTTTCCAGTAGTCCTTTAATCGAGTGTCCCCATGCTTCCCTGTTTAAATAATAATAGACAGCCTTAAGCGCTTTCTCTGCCGCCTGTTGGGAGGCAAAACAGGACCACTCGTAATCCTTATCTTTCCTCGTGTTTTTCGCGTGTTCAAGGTCTCTTTTAGCCTGCCGCAGCCAATCTTTGTCTCTGTTTGACATTTTTATACTATCGCACAAATCAATATCAGAATCAAAAAATTCATAATACTTTTCCTCCCAGGCCATCAAGCCCGGTCAAATCGCTGTTGAAGCGTTTCCAGTACCGGCAGTGATGGCCTTCACCGACGAGCTGTCTTAAAATATATCTTCCTAAAAATCCGGTCACACCGGTTTAGAGCGATTTTCATGTTTCCTCCAATGATAGATGATATTATATATTTATCCTTCTTATACCGAATACTTATTACATGCATTAAAGGCATATAATGCTATGATAGACTTATCAATAGTAATAGTTAATTATAACGCAAAAAGCTGTCTTAAATCTTGCCTCCTATCTATTTACCAAACTATTAATTCCATTAATTATGAAGTATTCGTTATAGATAATAACTCGTCCGAAAAAATAGAAGAAATGATGAGGAGTGAATTTCCAAAGGCAAAAGTTATTTTTAACGATACCAATGAGGGCTTTTCAAAAGCAAATAACAAAGCTATTAAAGAATGTTCGGGCAGGTACATTTTTTTACTTAATAACGATACTGTTTTGATGGCAGACGCTGTTAAAAGCCTTTATTCTTTTATGGATAGATCTCCTGAAACGGGCATTGCCGGGCCTCAAATTTTAACGGATCAAGAGACCTTGCAGGAATCATTTTTTAAAATTCCAAATCTTTTCACGGAATTTATGCAGAAAAATTTTTACAACAAAATTGTTGAAAACAAAGAGAGCTTACTGGGTAAAAGACAATACCTGAAATACCAAAAAGAGCAGGAAGTGGATTGGATTACAGGGGCCTGTATGATGATACGAAAAGAGGCGATTGAGGATGCTGGTCTTTTTGATGAAAAGTATTTTATGTATTTTGAGGATGCGGATTTATGTTGTAGAGTGCGGAAAGAGGGATGGAAAGTGAAATATTTCCCCGGGGCAAAAATAATTCACCAGGGGGGAGTGAGCAAAAGATCTAACGAAACAGTGGTTGCTAAAGAGTACAGAGCCAGCCAGCTTTATTTTTAAATCACTACTAACTGAGTAGTTGTATTGTGACTTGTTAAGATATGCCTGCTTTTGAAATGGCTTTGCGATGAAATCGTTGCTGGATAAGCTTCTTAGTTTTCTTGAGCGGTTTTTGGCTAGGTAAAAAGTGCGGCTCTTGTTTTTCCTTTTTCGATTGCATCCTTCCTTAAGTTTGTATCAGACAGTGCCCTGGCTATTTCGTCCGCGATCTGTTCGATATTTTCCGGATCAACCATTATCGTGGCGTCTCCAGCTACTTCCGGTATGGAAGAATTATTTGAAGTAATCACCGGAGCCCCGCATGCCATAGCTTCAAGTATTGGGAGTCCGAAACCTTCATACCGGGAAGGATATAATAGTAAGGAAGATGCTCGGTAAATAGAGAACAAGTCGTCATCGTTATTAATAGAGTCGAAAGGGATAATGGAATCGAAAAAATCGCAGCCTGTAACTTCCTCAACGAATTTTTTCGATATGCCAATTAGGACAAGGGAATGAGCAGTACGGGATTTTATAAAAAAAAGTTCAAATGCTTTTATTACATTTTCCGCATTCTTGTGAGGCTTTTCATTTCCGACAAATAATACAAATTCCCCTGGAATGCCATATTTTTGCATAATGTCGCTTTTACTAATATCAGCATTATTTTGGATAACTTTGTCATCGAATCCAATATAGATACTACGGATTTTATCATCAGGGATTGTTAGAAATCTGACGATATCTTTTTTCGAGCTTTCCGAATCCGTTATGATTCTGGAAGCTTTATGCGCCGCAGTTTTAACTATGGTTTTATAGTAGAGGTTTTTCAGCAAAGAATAATGCTCTGAAAATACCAAATGGATCATATCGTGAATGGTCATGATGACTTTACAATGAGAAAAAAGTGGAGCAGAAAATGTTGGAGAATGATAAATATCAATTCGCTCTTTTTTCAGAAGTCGCGGGATCAGGAACTGTTCTTGGACGGAATATAGCTTGATTCCGCATTTTAGAAAGCTGAAATTATCGGGCAGGGTAATGGTGCTTCTGAATGTCTCATTGTTGTATAGAATAATATATTCGTTTTCATGATCGATCTCAGATAAGGCAAGGATAAGCTTATGAACATATCTTGCAATGCCATGCATTTTGTCTGAAATAATCCTTGCGTCGATAGCAGTTCTCATTTCTTTAAATAACCGTCATAAGTTCAAAAGAACTTCAAATTTGAGATAGCGGAAAAACAACTCACTATTTCGGTCACATCATACAAAGCTTTTCTAATAAAAAATCTTGTACTCGTTTTAACAATCCTCTAAAACCTTCTCTGCGATAAAATTTGTAGGCTTTGATAATATTATACTTAAATTTATTGCTGAGCGTTATTTTGCGTGACGCGTCTTTGTCAAGAGCAAAATAAGGTTTATGGCAATACAACATCAAAGGCTTGACAGCCTCATCCCATCTAAAAATTCGCGCTATTTTATTGCAATTTTTAGCGCACATATTAAAAAAATCTTTAGCCTCAAATAGTTTAATTATGGCCTTCACAAGAGCGTCACAATCATTTGGTTCAATGGTAATTCCTAACTTTTCTTTTTCAACAGTTTCAGACATAGCATCCCCGTTGCTTGTAATGATTGGAAGATTTGCCCAAATATAATCCAGCAGTCTTGTCCGGAAAGAAAACTCTGTTTCTATATACTCAAAGTGACAGCTTAGTCCTGCGTCTGCTTCCAGCAAATAATTAGCACGAAGATCGTATGGGACCCAAGCATCATTAAAAAATACGTTTTTATTGAGGACTTGCAACTCCCTTGCAAGTTCATAAGCTCTATCATGCATCCCGTAGAGATACTCTGGTTTTTTTTTATCAAGAAGTCTGGAACCCATAAAAAATAATTTTATTTTCGGATGAGTTTCACGGATGGTTTTCATTGCTTTTATTGGTGTTAAGGGATCCAGCCAATTCCAAATTCCCCCTCCCCAGAGAACTACAAAATCATCTTCGTGGATGCCCTTATTTATTCCTTTTAGAACCTTTTTCGAGTGAACAGGTTTTTCCGATGGAAGGCCGAACGGAACAACGTCAATTATTTTTCTAAATGACTTGTCCATTTGGTAATTATGAGGATTCAGTCTGCCCATGGCGGAAAGCATTCCCAACCAAAAATCTCTTTGTTTTTCACTGGCACAAATAAAAAAATCCCCTGTAGAAAGTTGTTTTTTGATGCCATTAAGAACAGAGGTGAAATGATTATTTTGTTCCCATCGCTCCAAATGAAATTCGTTTTCCAGGTTTTCAAGCATGGCAGTGTTGTAAATATCTATCACAAGGTGTTTTCCAGATTTTTTGATCGAAGGGTGTTTATCTAAAATTAAACCCTGCAATATTACTACATCGCGCTTAGCAAGTTGTTTGCGCAAATTACTTCTAATAAGCCGCTCAACAAGAAAATCAGCATTTGGCAGGTTTTGATCACCGGGAACAAGCAGGGTAACTTTAAAGTCCCGAGATATTACCTTTGCCATTTCCCAGTATCGAATACCTGGTCCCGCTATTTCAGCGCCTATAGAATCTGGACTAATTAACAGGATACCCGATTTTCCATTCATTATTTATTAGCAAGGACTATTTTTTGTGACTTTTGACAATAGTCAGGGGACAAATGAATCCATTAAGACTTTAAAACTAAAAACTCGAATGGAAGCACCCCATAGCGAGTTTCAGCGCAGAGTATGGATTTATTTTAAGTTCGCTCGCTAATCCTACAGCAAAGCTGAGCTCAAAGCCACGCTAAGGTTCGCAGCTCTGTACGCTACGAGGCATATGTTTCATAAACACGTTCAAGGTTTCAGGAACCATCTCACTATACCAGCATCAACTTTCATGAGAATAGGGGTATTGAAATGACGAATATTTTTTATGAAATATTCATATCTTTAACAAGTGCCATTAAACATTTAGTTCAAAATTTTCCGTACCCCTGGTTAAGTTGATGTTATAGTAAGGATCATTGTCCAAAATATTTTTCCATTTACTTGTCATATAGCCTGATTCAGAGTCAGACACTTTTGGGTTACGGCTTATTGACTCAAAGTGATATAACACCGCGTTTGGAGTAAATACGTTAGAATAACCTTTCTCCTGCAGGCGCAAACAAAAATCCACATCATTATAAGATATAGGCAAGTTTACTTCATCAAAACCTCCGAGTTCTTCAAATAATGATTTTTTTACCATTAAACAAGCTGCAGTTATTGCACTGTAATTCCTTATTACGCGAGAATCGATCATGTAGGAGTCATAATTTTCAGGAAGCTTATAAAAAGCATGGTTGGCAATTCCCCCAATCCCGAGGATAATGCCGGCATGCTGTATCGTGTTATCCTTATAAATCAATTTTGCTCCAACCGCTCCTGTCTCGGCCCGTTGAGCCAACTCTAACATGGCATTTAGCCATCCGGGAGCGATGACTTCCGTATCGTTATTTAAAAAAAGCAGGAATTGCCCGTTCGACTTTTCTGCTCCATGATTATTAATTGATGAGAAGTTAAAATTGCCGTTGGTATTGTAATTTAATAATCTGCAATTGCCTTTATTATGGATGGATTTTAAATAATCTATGGTTTGCTGATTAACACTATCATTATCGACAATCAATATTTCGTAATTTTTGTACCTTGTTTTTGTTTCAATGCTTTCGATGCATTTTTCCAGATACTCTAATTTGTCCTTTGTCGGAATAATAATACTGATCAAGGGGTTATCGGTAATTTGCCTTCTAACACAAAAGGTTCCTTCTTTCGCCCCTTTTTCAACTGTACCTTTTATGGATCGTCGCTTGAGCGCTTTGTTTAACGCCTTAAGAGAAGCCATGGTAGAATCTTTTGCATCATATTTATCAGCGGTAGAGCCGGGAATTTTCCTCCAGTGATATAAAATTTTAGGGATATGAAATATTTTTTCTGTCTCTTCAGTAAACCTCAACACAAAATCATAGTCCTGACTCCCTTCAAACCCTTTGTTGAGTCCCCCAATTTTATCAACAATAGATTTTCTGTATATTCCAAAATGGCAGGTATACATCTGTGAAAGGAAAAGATCCGGTGACCAGTCCGGTTTAAAAAAGGGTTCGCACCGTATTTCCTCCGTTGTAATTTTATCTTCGTCACTGTATATCATATCGGCCTCAGGATGCTTTTGTAATAATTTTACAACTTCATACAAAGCATCAAGCGTAATTTTATCATCATGATCAAGATACCCAATAAATTCACCGGTCGCAAGTGCAAGCGCCTCATTTGAAGCTAATGATATTCCAAGATTTTTGGGAAGGGATTTTATTTTAATTCTTTTGTCTTTCACCTTATAAGATTCCAAAACTTTCCGCGCCTCATTGTTTGTAGAACAATCATCGACAGCGCATAATTCCCAGTGCGGATACAATTGATCCAAAACAGAGTTTATGGCTTTTTCAAGCCAAATTTTGTCGACATTATAAACAGGCATTATAATACTGATTAAAGGCCGGTATTTCATTGTCTTTAATTCATCTTTAATTTTTTTTATTTCCTTTTTAGACAAAACGTTTTTTTTAAGCCACACTTTATATTGTTCCTGAATTGAAACATGTATGCGCAGATTTTTCTTAAGGCGAACCATAAAAGTCAGCGGACCTTTAGTAAATAAAATGACGCCGCCTTTGAATATTTTTTTTATTAATAAAAACACTTCTCTTGTCATCGTCTTATTTTGTGACAATTTATCTTACCCGCCTTTTTGAACATCCCACGAGTGATTCAAGTAAACGATGCCTTCAATATTGTTTTCTGGTTTTGGTTTAATTTTAAAGCCGTGTATGTTTTGAACAAAATCATAAACTTCGATTTCATTTTTATCGAAAATTCCCACATGCAGCACATATTCTCCGGCTAATAAGGGAATATTATCGTAAATAATTTTAAAATATCCTTTCTCTCCATTTTCAAATATTATTTCTCTAAGTACATTATCTTCTCTGGTATTTGGGCCGTACACATAAACACCGTCATCCCTTAAAATAGCCACGCCAAATGTCGGTGCGCCAACTTTTTCATTTACCTGGAAATAAACTTTGATCATAACGCATTATCCAGTATCAAAAGCTTCTTTAACTTTTTCATCTTTATCCAGTATATCAACATGAAGTATCTTCATTTTCTTTAAGTTGTGACCTCCATTATTCCTGCTTTCAAGAGTTTTTTTCTCTTTTTTCCGCGACATATTAATATAGTCAGAAATAACATTATCAGTCTTTCCATGGAAAACAATACCTCCATTGTCTAAGCAGATAACTCTATGGCAAATTCTTTTAACAATTCGCAGGTCATGAGAAACGAATATTATGGTTTTTCCTTTATTCTTAAACTCTTCTATTTTATCGATACATTTTTTTTGAAAAGATATATCGCCGACAGCCAGCGCTTCATCGATGACCAAAATATCCGAATCAAGCACCGCGACTATGGAAAAACCGAGACGCACATGCATGCCGGAAGAGAAGTGCCTTAACGGCGTGTCGATAAACTTTTCTATCTCTGCAAAGGCCACAATCTCATCAAAAAGCGTGTTAATTTTCCGCCTGGGCAATCCCATAATGCTGCCATTGAGATAGATGTTTTCTCTTCCAGTTAAATCGGGATGAAAACCGGCGCCTAACTCCAATAAAGCCGATACCCTCCCCTTGACTTCAATAGACCCTTTGTCCGGCCTTAAAATCCCTGAGATCAATTTAAGAAGTGTCGTTTTGCCGGACCCGTTGTGACCAATAATGCCAAAAGATTCCCCTTTTTTTATTTTGAAACTGACATTCTCAAGCGCGAAGAATTCTTTATTACACTTTCCATATTTCATCCGGTTTAAGATAGTATCTTTCAAAGTGTTGGTTTTAAATTGAGCGATAGTATACTCAAGAGATATATTCTCGCCCTGGACTGCTATTTCATTTAAATTGTTCATTTTAATTAAAGTGCTTTGGGTATTTGTTTATCGTATTTCTGAAAAATATAATAGCCTAAAAAAAGCATTAAAAAAGAGATTAAATATGTGGAAGAAAGCACGGAGATGGTTGGATTTTTCCCATAAAGCAAAATACTTCTATAAATAGAAATAATCCCTACCATAGGATTCAGGTCAAAAAAGATTTGTAATTTTTCCGGAACCATTGATAAGGGATATATAATTGGAGTAGCATAAAACCAGATCATTACTACAAGCTCCAATATGTACTTAATATCTCTGTAAAAAACAGTCAGGCAGGATAATAATAATGAAATACCGATAGTGAAGATAAGGTGGGCCAACATGACGAAGGGGAGTAGAAAAATTGAGAGACTTAAACCTGATGGAGTAAAAAATAAAAATATTATTAAAATAAACATGGAAATAATCAGGTGCAATAAATTAGATAAAATCACTGATATCGGAAAAATTTCTCTTGGAAAATAAACTTTATTTATCAGGCTAAAATTATCCACAATAGAACTGGACGCGGTTGTTAAGCTTGTTGAAAAAAAACTCCATGGTAAAAGAGCGCACAAGAGAAAAACAGGGTAGTTTTCAACTTCTATCCTGATAATATAAGAGAACACAATAGAATAAATAATCATCATTAAAATCTGGTTTAATAATGACCACATATAGCCTAAAACAGCTCCCCTGTACCTGACTTTTAAATCTTTTATGACAAGGTTTACCAATAATTCCTTATAATTTAATATTTTCTTGATTTGTGTAATCATTTAATTTTTAATCCAATAACGAGTTTTAGAAATTATATAATAAAACAGAGTTATTAAGTTCGCAATAATAAAGCTAAGACGATGATATGGAAAACAGCCTTCCATGAGATTTTCCCCCTGAAAAATCCGTTTCATGAAAAATAATTATTGTAGTTAATAGTCTTGCAAAACTTTGCTAAAATACTATCTTTTTCTCTGCAAGTGCTATGAAAGCCAAATCCCCCTCTTCAGGAAGATGATTTCTCAGAAAAGTCCCCTCTTTATATTCATCCCCGGAAGACATCCAGGTAGTAAAAGCATTGCCTTTTATCGCGTTGGGTGATTCTAAATAAAAGTAATATGTCTTGCCTTTAGAATCCGATAATGGAGGAAAGTGAAAGGCTTGCCATGAATTATCTTTAATTTTAGATGCGGGAACAACTATTTTTACTATGTCTCTATCCTTCCCGTCTTGATATTCTCTAAGATGAAATATTATTTCTGTTGTGTTCTGGCGGGCATAAGACGCTAAAAGGATTTTAATTACAGACAAATTGTTGGTTTTAGAAATAAATGTCTGACCGATAATATTTTTCTTTGTAATTTCACCAGCGGGAAGATTATGAAAAGTTTGATTTGCAACTTTGATTAAGTCTGTTTCAATTATTTTATAAACAAAAATAGGTAAAATAAAGTTCTTCTTTAAAAGGTAGGGCAAAGGATGAATTGCTTGATTATAAAAACCACTAAAAACACACAGTGTTAAAATATTTGATATTATTAAATTTTCTGTCTTGATTTTTTCAAATTCCAAACTCCCCTTCAGTTGGGGTAAGTACGCCAATGGATGATCTGATATTAAAATATTTGGCGGCTTAATTTCATAATTTTGATTAAAAAAGTATATATATCCTTCTTTTTCGGCGTAATATTTGAGAGTACTTTCATTATAAATCCAGTAATTTTCAGATGAAAAGCTGCTTTTTGTATCTTTTAGAATTTTAATAAATTGGGAAGCATAAGATTTGTATTGGACATAATCGTAAACTCCTAACGTTAAAGCAAAAGGTATATTAATTATTAGAATAATACTTACCAAAAAATTATTAGAAATAATTCTAATTCTCTTAATATCTATCATTATTAATAAAAGCAAAGGAAGAAGTGCCGGGAGGATATATCTGGCTGTGCCGGTTGGAGCAAGTATTGCGTAGACGGTGATTTCTAAAAAAAACCAAAAAAGAAGAAATAAGGAAAGTTTTTGTTCGGTTGTGGCAATCGGAAAGCACCAATATAGTCGCATGAGAAGCCAAAACAGCAGGTTGAATGAGGTAAATAAAAGAAAAAATAATAAGAAATAATTAGGTTTATCATGGGTATCAACAGGTAAAATATTTTGCAGCAAAATCAGGTAAGAAAGCAAAAGACTGATTATGAAGAAAATGGCAAGAACCTGTTTTTTTACAGGTGAATACAAAAAAAACAAGTAAAATAAAATTGGGAAAAGAGTTACACCTGTAAGACTAATAAATAAGTAAAGAAAGTTAAGCGGAATGCGTAAGAATCCTTTCCCTTCACGCAGTATGTTTTCTTTAGAAACATGTAATAGCAAATCCAATGGTGAGATGTTTAAAATAATTAAATTAATTAAAAACCATAAAAACAGAATGACTATTCCGGAAAATAAAATAATTATAGAATATTTAATGTGTTTCTGTTTTTCATTTGAAAAAAGCAAGACATAGCATATAAAAATCAGAATAATGCTAAGCGATTGATAAGATGAAAAAATTGCCAAAACATAAAATATTCCACTATAGAAGAAATAATTTTTCCTGTTATCATCAATGCCATAAATAAAAAATGCGATTGCAGTTATATTGAGCGCTAACGTGGGAATGTCTGTCATTATGGATTGGGCCATAATGAAAGTAACCGGAAGAAAAAAGAATAAAAGCGCTGTTTTAAAGGGATGGATATTAAATTTACTTGCTAAAAAAAAAACGCTTATACAGGTAAGAACCGGAAAGAAAATAAAAAAAACATGAAAATATTTTAGATCAGTAGATTCTAAAAAAAACGAAATAAGTTTAATAAAATAAGGGACAAGTATAGGGTGGCTTACTTCTAAAGGATGGGTAACGATGTGTTTCCAGCTATAAAAAGGTGTTTCAAAGGCGCCAAAGGGAAAAAACTTCAACTGTAGACTCAAATCCAAATAAACGTCTTCGTCAATAAGCAACGGCTTATCAATAAACACGTACAGAGAAACAAAAACAATCGAAGATAAAACTAGTAGTTTGATATTACGCTGGACACGAATAATAGATGAAGTTTTGATAGTTTCCATTTACTGGTTCTGTTCAGGGTTAAGAATTAATCTAAATGAATTAGTAGGGGGATAGGCCATAGAAGTATCTGTTGGTTTCAGTCATTTAGGGATGTTTAAAGTTTAATGTGAAAGACTGTTTAAGAAGATTTAATCCAACCTTAAATTTAATAGACAATTCATAAAAACTTTTTATTTCTAAAAGCCTTTTAAAAATATAACTAAATCTTCTATAAAAGACGGCATTTATTTTGCTGTTTATGCGAAATTGATCGGCTATAGTGAGCCCTTCTTCCCAACCAGGCAAATAAAATCCGTTTTTCTGGGGATTGCTGGCATATTTGCTCCATATTTCACCAGAGAGTATTCCATTTTTTACAGCATTATCATAAAGTTCACTTCCAGGCAATAAAGCAAGGATACTTGTTTGAATAGTTGTAGGAGATAATTCGCTAATAAATTTAGCTAACAGGTTATGTTTATCAGGCATTTGATTATGAGGAAGTCCTATTATGAAATTAGCGGTTGTTTTTATATTATATTTATTGCAGAGATTAAAAGCCTCTTTAACTTGTTGAATCGTTATATTTTTCTTTATCATCTTCAAACCTTCATCAGTAAAGTCTTCAACTCCTAAAGTTATATGTACCAGCCCGCTTTTTTTAGCGACCTTGAAGGCTTCTTCATTCAGACTGCTAACTCGCCCTCTGAATGCTCAGCTGATTTTTATATTTCTTTTAAGTAACTCTTCAGCTATTTCAAAAATTCTATCAACTTTTATGTTAAAAGTATCATCAGTAAAAAACACATTTCTGATATCAAACTTTCTGACATTTAAACTGATTTCATCAATAATATTTTCACACGATCTTAGCCTTGGTTTTCTTAAGGCTGTGTTGCAGTATGTGCACGCAAAAGGACATCCTCTCCCTGCGATTATATTTATCAAACCCCTGCCGTTAAATAAGAAAGGATGAAAGTATTTATATAAATCAACAAAACTTTGATCAGGAAAAGGTATTTCGTCAATATTTTCATGGGAATTACTGATGGCAGGGGGCTTAATAATTTCGCCATTTTTTTTAGACCACACATTAGGAATATTTGTAAGGTTCCTTGCTTCCAAAATATTCCTTACAACCTGGATAACGGCTTTTTCTCCCTCCCCCTGACATAAAAGGTCTACAAATGGTTGCTTTATAGTTTCTTGAGGGAAAATGGCTGTATGAGGCCCTCCCACAAAGATATAAATTTCCTTATTGAAATCTTTAATCATTTTACATAATTCAAAAGCATCATAAAGATTTACAGAAAAGCAAGTTAGACCAACGAGGAAAGGTTTTTCTTTTTCAAGGAAAGAAAATAAATTTCTTTTTGAGAAATGCTCTACAGTATAATCTTTAACTGTAATCTTTAAGTCTGAAAATTTGTTTTTTAGCATTGTGGCAAGATATAGCAGATTCATGGGGGGATAGCACTGGGTTTCCAGCGCGGTAATTGATCTACGCTCACCCACCATTTTAAGCCCGTTTTTAGCCGGTGGATTTATCAGAACGACATTCTTACTTAATGTTTTCATTTGTTTTCCCGTTTCACAAAGAATTTTATTTCGATTAAAATCTCTATTATGTTGCTATGCAGGTCAAGTCAAACATCCTGCTTTAATTTTATCCACAGGAGAATCAAAAAATTTAGTTTAATTATCCATTATTATTAAATACTCTTTATAGAAAATTTAATAGTTGCCAAAATATCAGGCGCTTTTATATATAAACTCGATAGTATCGCAAATTTGATTGATATTTTCAGCATTAATCCCTCCGTACAAGGGTAAACTTAAAATCTCTTTTGTCACTTTTTCTGAAACAGGCAAATTTGCTGCTGCTGAAGAGGGGAGGCGCTGATAACATTGAAACTGACTGCAAAGGGGTGAAAAGTATTTTCGTGTGAATATGTTATATCTTTTTAATTTGTCATATAACTTATCGCGGCTGATGCCGAACTCTTTTTTATTAATTTTTATTACAAAGGTATAATAGTTGTGCTTAACTCCAGAAATATCTTCTCTGAAGGTAATTCCCGATATTGTTCTTAATTGTTTACGATAGATAAGGGTTAACTGTTTTCGTTTGGAGATTTCTTTATTAACAAGAGTTAACATCAGTAAACCCATCGCAGCCTGCATTTCGTTCATCTTGGCATTTATCCCGGGGACTATGACGGATTCTTCACCCTTAATACCAAAGTTCTTTGAAAGCTCCAAATGCTCCTTCAAGCTTTCATCCTTGTATGTTAATGCCCCTCCTTCCATGGTGTGGAATATTTTTGTTGCATGAAAACTGAACATCGAGATATCGCCAAAATTTACAATGGGTTCGTTGTTAATTTCGACACCAAAACAATGAGCCGCGTCATAAATCACTTTCAATCCATACCTGTTGGCAATTTCTTGAATTTCATGAATATTGCAGGGATAGCCAAACACATGAACCGGCAAAATTGCAGTAGTATGTGGCGTAATCAACGACTCAATACATTTCGGATTGATGTTAAAATTGCGTTCCTCTATATCACAAAATATTGGCTTGATGTTATTCCGAAAAAGCACATGAGGTGTAGCAGGAAAAGTAAAAGAGGTTGTAATGACTTCACCGGATAGTCGTAACACCTGACATGCTAATTGCAAGGCTAATGTTCCGTTGCAAAATAGACTTACGTTTGGTACTCTCAGGTATTCTCTCAGCGTGGATTCAAATAACTGGTGCTGCGGTCCATTATTAGTCAACCACTTCGAGTCCCATATCTCATCAATCTTGCGGTACATTCTCTCGCGGGAAGGCAGCAACGGACGAGTGATATAAATCGGGTTGTCAAATGCTTTAGGCGGTTTCATAATTATTTCGCCGGCGGTTTACTTTACAGAATAAACGCCTGTTTGTGATTAAGAAAAACATTGTTGTCTTAAATCAGGATTATATAATATCATATCGTTTATAATTTAGGCGCATATTGGTTCATTACTTGGGAAGACACGTTTTATTATGCTATGTTATTGTATCTTAACAGAATAATCTTATAAGAAAAATTAGACAAATGGAAAAGAACGCATCGTTGGGAAATAACAATATCCCCTACTTTTCAGTGGTTATTACCTGTTACTTTGAAGAAAAGAGCATAATGGAGTTTCATGCAAGGCTCTCTAAAGCTTTAAATAGCTTAGACCATAGCTATGAAATTATATTTGTCAACGATGGTAGTACCGACAGAACCTTTGAATTATTGAAAGAAATATTTAATAAAGACAAGGATGTGGCAAAAGTAATTAATTTTTTTAAAAACGCGGGTCAGGGAGCGGCAATTACAGCGGGTATTACTCATGCCAGGGGAAAACATTTTGTCTTAATGGACAGCGACCTTCAATTAGCGCCTGAAGAACTTCCTTTGCTTGTCAAGGAATTTGATAATGGATATGATGTTGTAAGTGGATACAGGAAAGATAGAAAAGATTCCATTTATAGAACGCTTCTTTCTAAAATTGCTAATTTCATAATGCGAAAGCTGTCTAAAAGTAACTTCACGGACTTTGGCTGTACTTTTAAAATATATCATGGAGATCTGATAAGGGCTTTTAATTTAAGTCCATTAAAATTATTTAACCCGGTTTACGTTATTGCTCAAACTCAAAAATGTTTGGAGATTCCTGTTTCTCACTATCTGCGTAAATATGGCAAATCAGGTTGGACTTTTAAAAAATTAATGGAATTTAACATTGAGAATTTTATGGGTTTGATTTCAAAAGCATTTCAAATAATTGGCTTTTGGAGCATAGCCATAGCTTTTTTACTTGTTTTGAGGGTAATTGTCGATTGGTTTTATTCTTTTAAAATACTTTCAAATATTTATAATGGACTTTTATTGGTTACCATGCTGTTTTCCATGTTTATAACATTAAAGATGTTGTGTTTAATAGGAGAATATGTTGTAAGAATTTTTTCTGTATCTCAGAAAAATCCAAAATATGTTATTAAGGAAATCCTGGAACGGTAGTTTTTATGAGATTTGCTTTCTATGTTTCCGGCAAGGCGACGCGGTTAATAAGGACATTATCTTACATGGAACAACATAACGCGGAACTTCTTAAAGAAATTAAGCTTGTCTTTATAGATAACCGTGACAATAACTCTTTAAGAGAACTGTGCGGCAGGCTGGAAATAAACTTATTTCAGTTTGACACCGGCTCGATTAAAAAGGGATTAATTAACAAAACGCTTTCTGGGAAATTACTGGAATGTTTTTTAAAAGAAAAGATTGATTCCGGGTTTATATTTGGTAAAAGAATACTGATTGGCAACCTTTTAAAAGAATACAATCACAGGCTAATCAACTTTCATCCATCACTTCTGCCGTTATTCAAAGGAGTCAATGCCATTGACCGGGCATTAAAGGAGAAAGCTTTTTTATTAGGCAATTCAGCACATTTTATTAATGAAAAGGTTGATGAGGGTGAAATTATTATGCAGTCAATTTTCCCGACCGGCGCATACCATGATTACGACGATGTTCTGGATATGCAAATTTACATGTTAATTCAAATTATGCACTGGTTGAAAGAGGACAGAATTTCACTTAGAGACGGTAACGTGATTATAAAAGACGCGAAATATGAATTGAGCAACTACATCCCAAATTTAGAGTTTGCTGCTAATTAGTATTTGGGGGGGGAATTAATGAAAATTGGAATAATGCAGCCCTACCTTTTCCCCTATATTGGTTATTTCCAGTTGATCAACGCGGCAGATAAGTTCGTCATTCACGACGATGTTCAATTTATTAAATCGGGCTGTATAAACAGGAACCGAATTCTTCTTGATGGGAACGATTATTTGTTTACGTTTAGCGTAAAAAAAGATTCTTTTCAAAAAAATATTAACGCAAGAATTTATTCGGATAAATTTAAATCGCAAAAGTTAAAATTTCTAAGAGTTTTAGAAATGGCGTATAAAAAAGCTCCCTGTTTCAGCAAGGTTCACTCTTTAACCAGTGAAATTTTATCTCATGAGAACTTGAATGTATCAGGTTTAAATGTATTAGCAGTCAGAAAAATCTGTGAATTTTTAAAAATATCTACACCCATAATTTTATCATCGGAATTAAAAAAGAATAATAACTTAAAAGGTGAGGAACGTGTTATAAGCGTCAACCGGGTTTTGGGAGCTACCCATTATATAAACCCGATCGGCGGCGTTGCTCTCTATTCTAAAAAAACTTTCTTAGAAAACGAGATTAAACTGGTTTTCCTTAAACCCCGCGAAATTAAATATGAGCAATTTAATGATGCTTATTTACCCGGACTTTCAATAATAGATGTTTGCATGTTTAACAAAATAGAAGCTATACGAACTTTCTTAAATCAATGCGAGTTAAAATAACCGGCATTAAAATAGTAAAGGAAAAATATGAATAAAATACGAACCGTATCGCTTGGGCCAAGCCAGGAAAAGAAATTAAGAAAGAACCTGATAAAGCTGTTTAAAAAGTGCCCTATACCGGAGAGCGAACTTTTTTCTAATATCGGGTTGTTTTTAAGCAGGCATCAGCTTTCAAGGATTTTATTCATGAATGATATTTATAAAAACATATTAGATGTACATGGCGTTGTAATGGAGTTTGGTGTCAGGTGGGGTCAAAACATGGGGTTATTTGAAGCGTTAAGAGGCGTTTATGAACCTTTTAATCTCACACGAAAAATTATCGGTTTTGATACCTTTGAGGGATTTCCCTCGGTACATGAAAAAGACGGGAATGACAGTATCACTTCAATAGGTGGATACGGAGTTACTAAAAATTACGAAAAGTATTTAAAACAAATATTGGACTACCACGAAAAAATGAACCCGAACCCTCATATAAAAAAATATGAGCTGGTAAAAGGGAACGCCATAAATGAAATAGACAAGTATTTCAAAAAGCACCCGGAGACTATTATCGCTTTGGCTTACTTTGATTTCGATTTATATGAACCAACAAAGAAATGTCTGGAAGCTATAAAAAGCCGTCTTTCGAAAGGAAGCATTATCGCCTTTGATGAATTAAATTCACCTCACTTCCCGGGCGAAACCCTGGCTTTAAAAGAAGTTTTCGGATTAAATAAATTTAGAATTATTCGCAACCCCTATAGCCAGCTTCAATCTTATATAGTATTCGAGTAACTATTTCTACTGTTAACCCTGTGGTATTGTTGGGCATGCCTCACTTAATCGTTTTATCAATAATATTTATAATTTGGGCCTTTACCAGGTTTTTCCGCCTGAACAATCTTCCCTTCTGGATAGATGAGGCACATACTTACAATGTTGTAACAAAATCTTTTTTGGATTATTGGAACTATGTAATTGCGGATCGCGGGACAATGCCCCTCGGGTATCTCATATACCAGTTTGAAAACTGGATTGAACCTCATCATTTGCTTTACAGGCTTCCTTCAATTCTTGCCAGCCTATTTATATGTATACTTGTTTATCATTTAGCTAAAGAATTTTATGATAAAAAGACTGCAACCATAGCATTGTTTTTGAGTGTTATCCATCCCAATCTTTTATTCCACGCCCGGGAAGCCAGGGCTTATAGTTTTTTTGCCTTATTTTTTTTGGTATGGCTGTTCTTACTGTACAGGCAGGACAAAAGATCATCGTATGACAATAAAAAGTTTTACTACTACGCCCTTCTGGTTAATTCGTTTTTCATTGTTTTTATCCATCCTTACGGGTTTTTAGTTTATGTCTTTCTTCTTTTATTTGCTGTAAATATAAATTCACTAAAATGGAAAAATTTAAAAATATTTTTTGTTCCACTGATTCTGGGAGTTTTAATGATGAGTTATTTGATCGCTCACCCTTCTTCTGGAACCGCACAATATGATTTGGCTACTTTCCTGAAATATTCCCTGCTTGCTCTTGCTGGCATCAATCCGGATATTCTTCTGCCTATATTTTCTGATAAAATTAATCTTGCGGTGAGTTTGGCAGTTTTAATTTTGCTGTTGAGTGTCGGTTACAAAGGGAAAAGGTTCGTCGTTGCTGTTTTAGCTGTATTTTTTTTAATATTTCCTTTTTTGCACAGCTATTTGAATATTGTATTCGTACAGCGTTATTTAGTGGTGTTCATTCCTCTCTTAATAATTCAAACTTCTTATTGTCTCACCCGTTTGTTTTTCCACCTGAGAATTTTCGCGTTTGCAACTCTAACAGCGGTATGTTCTTTCAATGCGATAGATGTTATGTTAATAGAGAAATCGTTTTTAAGACCATTCGGAAAGCATGAACTTTCACAATTCGCGTCCCGTCCGAATGCCCCTGTTATGGTTAGCATTGCCCATCAATCACTTTTAAAAATGTACGGTGTTTCGAATAAAGTCTTTACCTTGTATCCGGAGAGTTTTAATGAGGATGAAGTTCGCTGGGTAAAAAATATTAGAGGCAAAAGTTTCTCTCTCTATGGTCAATGCAAAAAATTAGAACGAGGTTTGAAATCGCACCCCTATTTTTTTGATGCTTACTTTCTGTTTTCATATCTTGCTCCTTCCATGTGTCCGGGAATATCTGATAACGCAGAAAAAATTACTCAAATAGATAAAACTAACAATATCGATCGCTTTATTTTCTATAAACCTATTACTCTTTACAAAAACTTAAATCCGCATTTGGACAGTAATAAATAAAATGTGTAATAAAAATTCCAAAACGCCCAACTGCCTGAGCTTGGCAACGATCCTCATTTTTGTGGTTGTTTTTAGCCATTTGTATTTGAATTTAATACATAAATGTTGGTTTGAAGATGACCTCTGGATGCTCATGCATTCGTCCAAAATTAATAATCCTGTAAACATTTTCATCGACAAGAAAATCATAACAGGCTATGGGGCTGGGAAAGCCTTTGCACCAATGCAAATATTTACTTTTTGGATTGATGTAAAATTGGCCGGCTTTTCTCCAGTATTTGCCTATGTGCATAGCATTGTAAGTTTATTGATAGCCACGTTAATGTTCTATATTGTTTTGTTACAATTTACGCGGAATAATCTACTTTCCATATATACTGGTGGACTCAACTTGCAAGTGCAACTTGATCGGTTAAATTAATATTATAACCAGAGATTTTGTAAAATCTGTGGTTCCTGCCTTTTTATTAATTTGCAAAGCTATGTTTTTAATAGTTATTTGATCAATAAATAATAACAATATATAATTGCAAAGTGATTAAGGATAAAAAAGTTGTTGTCGTGCTTCCGGCGTATAACGCGGAGAGAACTTTAAAAGACACTTATAACGAAATCCCTAAAGATATTGTGGACGATATTATCCTGGTGGATGACGCGAGCTGCGATCACACTGTGGAATTAGCCAGAAAATTAAATTTAAAAACCATTGTTCATTCGGATAACAAGGGCTATGGAGGGAATCAGAAAACATGCTACAGGGAAGCTCTTAAAGCTGGAGCGGATATAGTAATTATGCTTCATCCTGACTATCAGTATTCCCCAAAGTTAATCGCCTCAATGGCTCATCTGGTTGCTTCCGAACATTTTGATGTTGTTATCGGTTCAAGGATTTTAGGAACAGGCGCCCTGAAAGGGGGAATGCCGTTATATAAATATATCTCCAACCGTTTATTAACTTTCATTCAAAACTTAATGATGGGATACAAACTATCAGAATATCATACCGGTTATCGCGCCTTTAGCCGTAAGGTATTAGAATTGCTGCCTCTGGAAGAAAACTCGGATGACTTTCTCTTTGACAACCAGATGCTTGCTCAATGTATATATAATAAATTTGAGATTGGCGAAATATCCTGTCCGACAAAATATTTTCCCGAAGCATCGTCTATTAATTTTATTAGAAGTGTAAAATATGGTTTTGGAGTGCTTCTAACATCTCTGCAATTCTTCTTATGTAAAAGAAAAATTATCTGTTCAAAAATATTTGACCCGAACGGCCGGAAATTGAGTTAAAAACATGTCTTTTATAGCAGACCTGCATATTCATTCCTGTTATTCCCGTGCAACAAGCAGGGAGATGAATCTTGAGAATATCTTTAAATGGGCGCAGATAAAAGGTGTCACTGTCATAGCTACCGGTGATTTTACCCACCCGCTATGGTTCGCGGAACTAAGGGAAAAGCTGGAACCGGCAGAAGAGGGTCTGTTCGCTCTTAAAAAAGAGTTTCAAGATTCTAAAATTAATGAGGTCCCGGCTTCTTGCAAAGGAGATGTCCGCTTTATTTTATCAGCGGAGGTCAGTAGCATATACAGCAAAAATAATAAAGTCAGAAAAATACATAACCTCATATATGTGCCGGACTTTGAAACAGCGGCGAAGATAAATTCAGAACTGGATAAAATCGGAAACTTAAGATCAGATGGCAGGCCTATATTAGGTCTCGACGCTAAAAAGCTTCTGAAAATTGTGCTTGATTCAGGAGATAGCGCGATGCTTATACCTGCTCATGCCTGGACGCCGCATTTCTCTGTATTTGGATCCGGTTCAGGTTTTGATTCCCTTGAAGAATGTTTTGATGAACTTACCCCGAATATCCACGCTATCGAAACCGGGCTTTCCTCAGACCCGGCAATGAATTGGAGACTTTCCACTCTCGAAAATGTTACCCTTATATCTAATTCGGACGCGCATTCTCCAGCTAAAATTGCGCGAGAGGCGAATATCTTTAACACAGATTTGTCATATAAGGCTATAAAAAATGCTATCATAGAAGGAAACAAAAACAAATTTTTAAGTACCATAGAGTTTTTCCCTGAAGAAGGGAAATACCATTTTGATGGACATCGCGCGTGCAAAACCAGAATGTCGCCAAAAGATACAAAAGAGAATAACAACTTATGTCCTGTTTGCAAAAAAAAGGTCACCATAGGCGTCATGCACAGGGTAGATCTGCTTGCCGACAGGGAAGAAGGTTTTAAACCTGAAAATTCCCCAACCTTCGAGTGTCTGATACCTCTTGCGTAAATTATTTCCGAAGCTATAAAAGTTGGAGTAAACAGCAAAGCCGTGGCAAGAGAATACATGAATCTAGTCAGCGCCCTTGGAAACGATCTGAAAATACCTCAAGACGCAGATATCGAAACAAAAAAGAGAGTTAGTTCTTCAAAGATTGGGGACGGAATAGAGAGAGTAAGAAAAGGGAATATCAGCATCAATCCCGGGTATGATGGCGAGTATGGGACAATCAAAGTATTTGGGAGTGATGAAAAAAAAGAAGCGAAAACACAAATGAACTTATTTTGAAGTTCACGTTTTTTGTCATAAAACAAGGGTCCTGGAGTAAGGAGCAAGAGGTGTTAACAATTGTTGACCCATGACCCTTGCTAATTGACCCAAAGTGGAGGTTATTATGAGAAATATTTATTTTCCGGAAGCGAAAGCATACAGGATAAAAACGGGGCTTAGTATCGTAAAGTTGAGCAAACTTGCGGGGGTTGATCCAAAAATAATAATCTTACTGGAATCAGGCGAAGACACAGAAGAGATAACTTTTGCCAGGATAGCAGAAGCCCTGAATAAAATACTGAAGGAAAAAAAGGAACCGTTGATTGATATTGACTTTATTCTCAACGGACTTGACGCCGAGGAAAATGATGAGATATTTTTTTAGCGGACTCTTGAAAAAACCGCCATCCCGTCAGAATTTTTAGATCAGGTGGACTATTCTTTTTTCAAAAAACCAGTGAAAAAGAAAAAACATTTGCTCAAATTGCCTGTTCGATTAAGAATATCTGATTTTTGCCCTAAAGGTTAAAATGGAAATCCTATCAGACCAGTATCTAAAATAATATTTTTTATTCTCGTTGATTAACCGTGTCTATTTTTCAGAACGTCGCGTTACAATATTTTCTATTTCTGTTTTTATTGTCTCCGGTTTAAATGGCTTTGTAATGTAACCGTCTGCTAATATTTTCATATTAAAATCAAGCATGAGCCATCAGCAAATTCAACAGTTAATAAGTTAGTATATGTTTGACATAGTATATGTGAGACCCTTTACTTTTGCTAACACAAAATGTTAATATCCTGAATTAATAATTGGTGGGAATTAAGTAATGATTGAAAAGGAAACTATGTTAGATTCTGGAAGCACTGAAGAAGATAATACTGCTAAAAAAGTAGAATCTGCGACAGAGGACACCGCATCATCCGAAAAGAAAGAAGCTGAGATAAATACTGAAAAAAATGTTGAGCCAGGTGCTGAAGAAGCTAAAAAAAGTGATGGCGATAAAAAAATTAATAAGGATGCTGCCGCCAAGATGATCGGACGTTGTTTTGAGGCGCCAGGCACGAGTAGGCGTACCGTAATTTCAACTTCTAAGATACAGGCGGACGTTGATATCCATTATTACATAGAATTGTTGGATGATGGCTCTATAGTACTTGAACTGGTTGATGAAAACGGCGAACCATCGGGCGAGCTTTTAGAGGATATTACCAAAGATTATTTCTCAAAGAGGTTTAAAACCTGCTCCCAGCATGAATGCCCCCTGCAGATAAGCACCCTGCAAGAAATAGAGAAAAAGATGGCGGAAAATCGCTCAAAAATGGGAGAAGAGCATTTAAAAAAAGGTGAGTTGGACAAAGCGGAAGATAAGTTTAAAAGAGCTTTGAAATTTGATGAAAAAAGCATCACGGCTAAGTTCGGCCTCGGAAAAACCTGCTTGGAGAAAGGGGAAACCGGCTCGGCAACGGAAATTTTTGAAGAATTGAGCAAAACCGAAGCCCTTTTTGAAAAGGAGAACAAACATGTTTTTAATAAATTCGGAATTGAGTTGCGCAGGTCAGAAATGTACGACCTCTCTATAGCAAATTATGAAAAAGCGGTTTTGATAGATCCAAAAGATGAGGCTCTGTATTATAATCTCAGCGTCGCTTATGAAAAGAAAGAACTTATTTCTAAAGCGATCGAGAAATTAAAGGAAGCTCTGGAGATTGATAATGATTTCCCTGAAGCAAAAAAAAGACTTGAATTGTTGATTGCCAGAGAAAAGGAAACACTGGACGGCTTTTTAGAAAAAAATAAGACAAGCAAGGTATAATTCTAAAATATATTTAAGGAGGGAATGCCCATTAAACACCTAATATCTATTTTATTGTTTTCTTTTTTGCTGTTCGTTTACTCTGTGGCGATTGCTGTGTGATTCGGTGGATTTTGTATTAGCTCTGCACATATCGAAATTAAGTCTATGTACGTATAAGCTGCAGGA
>CBDUII010000001.1:0-27611 GCA_965367285.1 uncultured bacterium | reverse complement strand
GGGCCTGGCGCCTGTCCGCCGAGAGGGTGGCCGGGGTGAGAGACCAGGGCCTGAACCCCGTCTAGGAGTCCTCCGTGAGCAAGCTCATGGGCAGCGAGATGGGGCAGCGGTTCACCAACACGGCGCTCCAGGTGCTGGGCCTCTACGGCACGCTGGAGCCGGACTCCAGGGCGGCACCCCTGAAGGGAAGGATAGAAGAGGCCTACATTGGCTCCATCTTTGAGACAATCTACATTGGCACCTCCGAGATACAACGCAACATCATCGCTCAGCGGGGACTGGGTCTGCCCAGGCAATAGCTCTTTTGATTACTTTGACTGACAGGAGGAATAATGGATTTTGCTCTGGCTGAAGAACAGGAGATGCTAAAGAAGACGGCCCGTGATTTCCTGGCTGACAGGTGCCCCAAAACACTGGTCAGGCAAATGCAAAAAGACGAGCAGGGTTACCCGCCGGAGCTATGGCAGGAGATGGCCAGGTTGGGCTGGATGGGGCTGGTAACTTCTGCAAACACTATCTGTAAACTTGCATTCGGTCATGAAACCGCCAACGCGGCTCGGGCCCAAATCGACCCCGACATCGATGGCAACGGATCGGGGCAATCCGCGGCCGGTGCGACCGGGGACTATGCGTGGATTGAAGAGCTGGTGGAGCGGCTCCGGGACTACGCATCCGGGCGGCCGGTTGAATTCGATGATTTCCAGAATCAGTTTAAAGGTCTATCAGTCAGACCTCAAATTGAATATGTTAAAAACAAAAAACCGGAAAAGCCTAATGAAATACAGGCGATTACCGCGGCTACAATTTCCTCGGTGGAAGTTGTTAAGATTTTGAATAAAGAGATAAAGAAAATGTCGGAAACTTTTAAAGAGGTTGGTTAGTGAATGAAAGATTTATTTAAAGAATTTAAAAAAGGGCTTTGGAAAGAAAACGCTGTCTTTGTGATGTTGTTAGGGATGTGTCCTGTTCTGGCCGTTACCAATTCAGCTTCCAACGGATTGGCAATGGGTTTGGCAACCGGTTTCGTTCTCATAAGTTCCGCTGTTTTTGTTTCCGTATTGAGACATCTTATTCCTCATCAAGTAAGGATTGCTTCTTTTATAGTGATTATCGCTACTTTTGTTACTATCGCTGATTATTTTTTGGCGGCCATGTTTCCCCCAATCAGCAAAGCATTAGGCCCTTACGTCCCATTAATTGTGGTCAATTGTCTTATTCTGGGAAGGGCAGAATCTTTTTCATCGAAACACGGTATTGCGCCTTCTATTTCTGACGCGCTGGGTATGGGATTAGGTTTTACAGGAGCCTTAGTCATTCTTGGGAGTATCAGGGAAATTCTCGGTAACGGCAGTATCTTTGACTTCAAATTGTTTGGGGATTGGTTTGAACCGTGGATTATCATGCTTTTGCCGGGAGGCGCTTTTCTGACTTTAGGGTTGCTCATAGGTTTTATAAATTACTTCACTAAAAAGAAGTTTGCTATGGGAGTCAGTATTGGTGAGGATGTTGGGTACATGAAAAAGGGACAATTTGTGACAACTGATGATGCATACCAACGTCAGCAAGAAAAAAGCAGTCCCGCTGAACAGAAGACAGAGGACAGATAACAATAGACAGTGGATAGTAGGCAGTAAACAGAGGACAGTTATCAATTACCAGTTGGCAATTAACATTAAAAAAAGCAGATACAAAAACAAAAAGACTTGTACCTTTACAGAATGTAAGTTTTAATTAAATGTATGTATGGGAATTTCAATGTTGAGATTCCCGCTAAAGCGGGAATCTTACTTGAGGAATTATTAAGGGGGAAAACATGGAAATATTTATGATTTTCATTAGCGCGTCGATTGTAAATAACTTTGTTTTTAGCTACTTCTTAGGTATCTGCCCTTTTCTTGGTGTATCGAATAAGATTGACTCTGCTTTTAGTTTAGGGCTGGCAACAACGTTTGTTATGGTTATTACCGCGGCAGCCTCCTGGTTGATTAATCACTATATCCTGATCCATGTACCCTTTTTACAATATGTATCATTTATTATAGTCATCGCGTCGATGGTTCAGCTGGTGGAGATGTTTGTCAAAAAAACCAGTCCGATTCTTTACCGGGCGTTAGGGATTTTCTTGCCATTGATTACCACTAATTGTGCGATTTTAGGCCTTGCTCTATTTGCTGTATTGAGAGATTACAGTTTTATACAGACAATTGTTTACGGGATTGGGGCTGGCGTTGGTTTTACATTAGCTATTGTGATCATGGCTGGAATCAGAGAAGAACTGGAGATGGCGGATGTCCCGCTACCATTACAGGGAGCCGGCATTACATTAATTGTAGCCGGTTTTCTTGCCCTTGCTTTTATGGGGTTTGCGGGATTAGTTTCCGTGTAAGGAATTAATTTTATGGAACAAAATCTTTATTTACTTGGCCTGTCGAGCATGGGCGGGCTGGGATTATTTTTTGCCGCTCTTTTAGTGTTTGCTGACAAAAAACTAAGGGTAGAAGTAGATCCAAAAATCGATTTAGTAGATAAAATTTTACCGGCAGCTAATTGCGGAGTTTGCGGACTGCCGGGCTGTGTCGCTTTTGCGGAAGCTGTCGTGAAAGGAACTGTTGAAGTCAATGGCTGTACCGTTGGCGGTGAAGAAGTGGCACATCGCATTGCTTCGATTATGGGTGTGGAAGCAAAATCAGTGCAAAAGACAGTTGCGAAAGTGTTGTGCAGGGGAGGGAATAAAGAAACCGAGAAAAAGGCTATTTATTATGGAGTAACGGACTGCAGTTTAGCCGCAAAAGTTGGTGGTGGAGAAAAATCATGCAAATATGGTTGCCTGGGTTATAGCGATTGTGTGGATGTTTGTAAATTTAACGCTATGTGGATGAACGCCAATGGACTGCCCGTGGTTGATGAAGACGCTTGTACAGCCTGCAACAAATGCGTTGAAGCATGCCCGAGAGATTTAATCGAACTGCATTCTCCAGATATTAAGCTTCACGTTTATTGTAAGAACCTTGATCCGGGGAAAATAGCAAAAAAAATCTGCAAAGTCGCTTGTATCGGATGCACATTATGTGTAAAGCCGGACCCTGAAAATATTAAAATGGTCGATAATTTAGCTGTTATAACTTATTCCAATGGTTATATCGGGCTTGAAGAATGCGCGAAAAAATGCCCGACAGATGCTATTGCTTACAATTTGAACCCTATTCACTGATATTTCGTCATTTGTCATTAGTAGGTGGGCATTAGTTCAGTATGCAGTAAAGAGTATTAATGATAAGCATTTTGCATACTGCAGACTGCCTGCTCATTACTCCCTTCTCCATCATCCTAACTCCCAATGACTAATGACCGGTTACCAATAACCAACAAGCACACTATACTATTACACTATAAAACCTTCTTTTTTGAGGAAGAATTTTTGAGCAAAACATTGAATTTAATAAAATAACAAATCTCAAAAAACAAATGACAAATAAATCTCAATAGCCCAAATAAGAAAATAAAAAAAAGCGAAATCCAACATTAAAAATTCAAGCTTTTATAATTTATAATCTTGAATATTGGAATTTATTTGTAATTGCAGTTTGTAATTTGATTTTTATTTGCGGTTTACCGTACTATGAAGATAATTCAAGGTATACAAAATATTAAAGAATCGATAACATATCCTGTTCTTGCTATCGGGAATTTCGATGGTGTTCATTTAGGACACCAGGCCATTTTTAAAAAAGTGGTTGATAGGGGTAAAGAAGTTGAAGGAACAGGAATTGTCTTCACTTTTGAACCGCATCCGAGGAAAATATTATCGCCTGAGAAAAGCACTCATCTTTTATCAACATTTAATCAAAAATTGGAGTTTATTGAAAAAATAGGAATTGATCTCGTCATTTGTGCCGATTTTACTCCTGACTTTGCTGCCCTGAGCCCTCGAGAATTTACCAAAAGTATATTGGTAGACAAAATTTGTGTAAAAGAAGTTTTTGCAGGGCATGATTTTAATTTCGGAAAGGGACGAGACGGAACTCTTGGGTACTTTGAGAAACTGGGAAACGAATATGGCTTTAAGGTTGAGGTATTGGAACCGGTTAAAACAGAAGATGATATTAGTAGCAGTTCACGGGTAAGGGATCTGGTGCTAAATGGAAATGTTAATATAGTGTCTCGCTATTTAGGACGTCCTTATAGCCTGGAGGGTCAGGTTGTTGGAGGTTGTCAAAAAGGTGCTGCAATGGGCTTTCCAACAGCCAATATTGACGTCCAGGATAATTTGATACCTCAGACAGGAGTATATGCGGTTCAGGTTGTTTTCCAAAAGAAAACATTTAATGGAGTGGCCAATATAGGCTATAATCCTACTTTCAAAAGAAATCAATTAAGCATTGAAGTGCACATATTTGATTTTAATGAAAATCTGTATAATGAGACTGTCAGAATTTCGTTTATTGAAAAAATAAGGGACGAAACTGCTTTTGCATCGCCAGATGAGTTGAAAATGCAAATTCAAAAAGATATAGATTCAGCAAAAAAGATTATTGCAAAGGATTCGCGTTGAAAAAAATACACCTTTTCATAGGGTTAATTATTGCCGCACTGGCCTGCTACTATACGTTCAGGAATGTTTCTTTTAAAGAGTTGAGCGAAGCACTGGCATCCATGCACTTTATTTACCTGCTCCCGGCGTTATTTTTTTTTATATTGTATTATTATATCAGGGCATTGCGCTGGAAATATCTGCTTATTTCTGTAAAAGAAGTGCATCACTATAGGCTTTTCTCCCCTGTAATGATCGGCTTTATGGCAAATATGCTTCCAGCCAGGCTCGGAGAATTAATACGAGCTTATTTGCTGGGGAAAAGAGAAAATATTTCTTTTTCCGCCTCCTTTGCTACTATTGTGGTAGAGCGAGTATTTGATATGTCTGTTATCCTCCTCATGATAGGAAGCCTCCTTTTTTTACAACCTGAATTATCTGGCAATAAAAGTGCTTTAGGAGATACTGCTATGATTGAAAAGATCGTTATGTTTGGATGGATTGGCCTGATAATTGTTGTTTTGTTCTTTTTTGCAACGCTATTGTTAATTTATAAGCAAGACCTGGCTATTTCCTGGTTAAAACTTTTATGTCGTCCGTTTTCTGAAAGCTTGCAAATCAAAATATTAGATTCCCTCAATTCATTTACGAAAGCCCTTCATGTTTTAAAAAGTTTTAAAACAACTTTAATAGTAATTCTTTTATCAGTGGTTTTATGGACTTTTAGTCTTTTATCATACTATCCCTTTTATTATGCGTTTGATCTTCAATATCTTCCTTTTTCCTCTTTAATTATTCTCTTCATTATTATTTGTATTTTTATCACCATATTTCCTACTCCCGGTTTTATAGGTTCGTTTCAAGCAGCCTGTATGGTAGGGCTTCATGATATTTTTGGTGTGCCAGAGGCAACGGCTGCAAGTTTTGGAATTGTCACATGGGCTTTTTCAATGGGAGTAACAGCTATAGGCGGGATATATTTTATTATCAAAGACAATATTTCCTTGAAAGATATAACCAAGGCCTATTCGTAGTAAAATAGTTTTCAGCAGTCAGCCATCAGTGATCAGTAAAATGAAAATTTGACAGCGGATAGCTACCAACCGGGCTTATTTATTGTATAGGAATTTCGATTCTATACATAATTACTCAGATTTGATTAGGATTACGCTGATTCAAGTAAAAAATCTGTGTAATCTGAACATAATCGGCGTAATCAGTTAGTGTGAGTGAAACGAACACCTAACTTGATGTGTCAATTAATTCGGCAGGCTGCAAAACACGTTTCTAAAAAAGTTTATATGACAGAGATCGATTCCAAAGCACCACCTAAGTTTTCTAACGGGGTGTATTTTGATAATGCGGCAACTTCTCATCCCAAACCACCTTCTGTTTACGAAGCGATTAATTATACTCTACACCACGTTGGAGCAAACCCGGGACGTGGGGAACATTCTTTATCCCGGTCAGCGAACAGAATTATCTTTGAAGCAAGAGAAACTATAGCCGAATTCTTTAATATTCCTGACAGTAGAAACATTGTTTTTACTTCAAACGGTACGGAAGCGCTTAACCTGGCACTGAAAGGACTTTTAAAACCGGGCGATCACGTTATTACCTCCGGCATGGAACATAATTCCGTTGTCAGACCATTAAATTCCTTAAAAAATGACGGGGTGAAGGTAACAGTTGTTCAATGCGACAAACAAGGGAAGTTAAATTCTGAAAGTGTTCTTAAAGAAATAAAAAAAAATACCCGCTTAATTGTTACAACTCATGCATCCAACGTAACCGGCACTATTTTGCCTGTTGAGGAAATTAGCGAAATAGCGGCAAAAAAAGGCATTCCCTTCCTCGTTGATGCGGCTCAAACCGCTGGGACAATACCCATAGACGTGATGAACAGTAAGATAAGTATGCTGGCATGTCCGGGGCACAAAGGTCTTCTGGGACCCCAGGGGACCGGGTTTTTGTATATTAGTGAGGGGTTGAATCTCAAACCATTAATTGAGGGAGGAACAGGCAGTAATTCGGAGTTATCCGAACAGCCTGATTTTTTACCGGATAGATTCCAGAGTGGTACACTTAATACTCTCGGAATAGCGGGTCTCAAAGCAGGCATAGAATATATCAGTAAAAAATCAATTCAAGCGATCAAGAAACATGAAGATATGCTATCTGAAATTTTTTTAAACACGTTAAAAGAGGTTAAACGTGTTCGCATCTATGGTCCACTGTCATCAAAAGAAAAAACCGCAGTTGTCTCATTTAATATAGAAGGTAAAGATCCTGCTGATATTGCGACTGCGCTTGATCGAAAATATCAAATTATGGTACGGGTTGGACTGCATTGCTCTCCCTGCGCCCACAAAACTATCGGAACATTCCCGGAGGGAACAATCAGGACGAGTTTCAGCATTTTCAATACAATCCAGGAAACAGACTATTTTATTGATTCATTAAAGAAAATAGTAGGTTAGTTATCTTCTTTTTTGGAGTAAAAAGGCGAGCCCTTCGCTTGTACATTCTAAGCCCTTCGCTTTGTCATTCTGAGCGAAGCGAAGAATCTCTCAGATGAACTCAGGATAAGCTCCGCGAGACTTTTTGTTCTATTGAGAAATTCTGCGTCATACGCAAAAGTTAATATCTGACAGTCCCTGATTTAGTTTGCACCAGCCTTTTCCAGGATTCTTACAATCTTAGCATGTTCTCCTGCCTCGGCAAATTGCAGGGCAGTCCAACTGTTATTACTCTTTTCGTTAATTTTTGCCCCATGTTTTAGCAGTTCCTCCAAAACCTCTGAATGACCGTATTTTGCTGCGTACATTAGAGGAGTCATCCCTGTGTCACTTTTTAAATTAATATCTGCTCCGGCAGGTATCAGAATACGTACTATATCTGCATCGCCTAATATAACAGCGGCGATTAAAGGCGTCTCACCATAAACATATTTTTCATTAATGTTTGCCCCTGCGGATGTAAGTGTTTTTATCACTCCAGGATCTTTACCAACCATCCCGTACATAATGGCCGTCCATCCTTGATGATTTTTGTCATCAATTCTTGCCCCGTTTTCAAGTAGCAGCTTGACTACTGCCGGATTGCCCCCTAATGCGCCCTTCATTAAAGCTGTCTCTTTATGCGCGTTAACACTATGTATATCCGCTCCTGCTTCAATAAGCATTTTTACTATAGGAACAATGCCGCTTAAAGCTCCATATGTTAAAGGAGTCCACCCGTTTTTGCTTTGAGCCTGTATATCCGCTCCGTTATTTAATAGGATTTTTACAATTCCGGTTTTCCCCTCTTTGGCGGCTGAAATGAGCGGTGTGTTGCCCAGGATATTTCTTGAATCTGCCGGTATTCCTGAATCGAGAAAAAGCTTTAACAACTTTTCATCACCCGATTCGGCAATTTTGTTAAAGGTTTCGCTGTCAAAATTTCCACCATATTTATCCAGTCTGACACGGGTATTTTCGACTTTACTACAACTACAGATAATAATGGTTAGTACGAGAATTAATGGTGATAAACGAGATATAATATGTTTTTTTCCTGTATGAAGTTTACATATTATTATACTTAAAATAGAATTTTCTCCGTATTGCTTTTTATAATTTTATTAACCTGCAATGATAGTCATTCCTGTAAGCGTTCAGCTATCAGCAGTCAGCAAATCTCCAAATTGGTTTAAATTTTGATTTTCCTGTGGAGCCCATGGAGCTGACCGATCATCAATGAGCAAACTAAAAGCAATAGCCGTCTTCAACTCCAACCATGGCGCTCTGCCGGCTGAAAAACTTTTAAAGCAGAACCAGATACGAGTTCGGCCGACGATAAAACCACGGAAAATCAGTTCCAGATGCACTCTTGCATTAGAGTTTAATACGGACCTTTCGCGAAAAGTTACTGAGATATGTCTTTCAAATAAACTCTTATCAGCAGGAATTTTTCAGAAAAGAAATGAAGAATGGGTTGAAATGTGAACGTGCCTGACGAGCGCATTCCCCGTGGTTTTGCCACGGGGAGCGTCAATTTTTTAAAATAGATATTCTCTGTCTTGACAGATTACTTTATTGATTAGAGTCGCTCAAAATATTACTGATTTTTCAATTGTTCTAACATATAATCTTTCATACCTGTTGGTTCGGTTTTATCCGGTCCTGAGTGGCATCGTTTACAATCTGCCAGAGGGAAAGCTACTTTTTCCAACCTGCCTGAATGACAAACCCCACAGAATCTACCTTCAACAATAGCACGCATTGTAATAGGGTTAGAGCCTTCTTCCGGATTGAAAATCGGCTCAGGAAACGATTGTGCTTCATGGCAATTGCTGCATGCTAACCAGACGGTATGAGGAGCGTGCGGAAATATTACATTGTTAATTAACCCTACCGCTGGAATTTCTACTTCTAAGTCAAAAAACCCCATTTCTTCAAACTCCAGGCCTATTCGCTCAAGAGGAGTTATTTGCTGCTCCGGGTTTGGCACATCAGGCATAGCCACTGATGGAACTCCCATTGCTGTAACCCAATTCACCATATTACCAAATTTATCCGGATAGAGATTACTCATCCCCAATTCCGGAGGTAATATTTCATTTTGTGTTGAATCCATCGTCGAATCATGCAACCCGTCTTCGGTGGGGTGTGCCCACGGTGGAGTATGGTCCCATTTCAATAAACGATTAAAGCTATTAAATTTGTTTTTGGATGAAGCTGTATTATCTCTTCTAACTTTGAAGACAGGATGTTTTTCATCGGTAAAGGAATCCGGTCCAGGTATATAAGCGGGAGGCGGAAAATCTTCCCGACTCTGCGTTTCAAGCGGTGGCATACCAGGAGATTCATTATCATATTTACTTGACATAAGGGTTTGTCTAAGTTGTTGTTCTTTTTCACTCACTTGCGGAGCTTTTTCTTCTTTTTTTTCAGGCGCTTTTTCTACAGCTTCATCTTCATCTTCATCTTGAGCCAAAACAGGCATAGAAACTGATAAAGTAAAAATCATTACTAAACATAGAAAGAAAAATAATTTATTTTTTTTAAAAAACATTATTAACTCATTCACCTCCTTAAAAGTTGATTTAACTAGGATTTTCTCCGGCCATTTTCGGCATCAGTATTTTCCCTTCAGGCATTTTCCCTGAATGACAGCGGTCACAAAAGTAAGCCGGCCAGGCGATTTTGCCGTTATGACAGGCGCCACAAAATTTTCCCTTCGCGATGTCTCGCATTGTGATTTTATTAGACCCCTTTAGAAACCGGAAACCAAGGTCTGCATGGCAAACTTTGCAGCGAATACGAATTCTGTGGGTCCAATGAGGAAAAACTACAGGCCGCATCCCTGAATCAGACGCGAAATTATTAAGCACTTTATCAGCATATTCGGCGGCAACTTCGGTGTTTGTACCCGGAATTAATGGAAATAACATTCCAAAAAAGATTAAACAAGAAAAAATAATAACTATGTTTCTATTCAATTTTCACTCCCTCCCTCCTGTTAAAAAATTGATTTTTAAAAAATAGATAAGGTCGCGTTTTTTATCCGTATAATTTTAAATATTTCAAAACAGACAAATGAGTCTAGAGTAGGATTTTAATTCAATCTGAAAAACATTGTCAATTGAAATTTTGAAGGGCAGGGAGGAATCTTATATAAAGTAATGAATTCAAATGAATTACAGCATAATAATTTTTGCTCTAACCAGTTTCATAATCATTATTCCAGGAGTCCTGTCTATTCAATTATATTTTTATGCTTTTTCACATTGGGAAGATTCTCTGGTATCCTTGCCATGTGGCATCGGTAACATTCTCTGATTGGGAAAGCAACTCTGTCGTGGCACCGGCCGCAATATTGTCCTCTTGTTATTTTCCACATGGTCATTTCAGGGTTTCCTCCTTTTTTGGGAACAAATATCTTTGGATGGCAATTTTTGCATGAGAGCCAATAAGTATGGGTGTCATGAGGAAACAAAACATTCGGCATAAACCTTCTTTTTGATTTTATAATAATATCGAGATCAAGCAGCTTCTCATCTTTGAAAGTATCTTCCAGAGATGGTTTGGGATTTAATATCCCCTGTCGAGCGGCCGCGGCCCAATCAACCAAACCGTACTTATCCCTTGGCAAAAGAGTTATGGGTACTATTTTCCTGGCAGGGACCTTTTTTTTTTGTAACATAAATTCAGGTCTCTTCACATCATAATTTGGACTATAGAATTCATTTCCAGATGTTGAGTTAATAAAAATAAAAATTAATATAATTGGAGAGATAAAAAAAAAAATGGTTTTATAGGAATTAGCTTTTTTAGGAGTGCCTTTTGCCATGACCGTTCTGATAGAATTCGATGGGTTTTTTTTAGAATTTTTCATAAAAATGTACGAACCAAGGTATTCTCATTTCAAAATTTCCTGATTTAAACATAACCTCATTCAGAAATCAATTTTTTTTGCTATTTTTTTCACTTTAAGGTAGTCTAACTAACCTTTTCCAACCTTTTTATCTAATTGAAAAAGGATTGATCTACAATGTACTGATCATCCGTACTGCACCCAAAAAATCGCTGCTTGATTTTTGGGGCGCAGTATAAATTTTCAAAATATTTCTATTTAAATTTAAAAAATAACTTCCAGGGGAAACCGGCTTTTTTGTATTGATGCTGATTCTTAAAGAAGGCACACTATCTATAAGAAAGAAGGTTTATCAATGGCTACACATAACGTAGCTCTAAATGAGAGTAGGAAGCCGGACATTTTACCCTCCGGTGATGGAAAGAAATCCACGGCTCGAATTCTTGCTATAACCAGTGGAAAAGGTGGGGTTGGCAAGACCAATATTTCAACAAACCTGGGGATAGCGCTTGTCAGCATGGGGAAAAAAGTCTGTATTTTTGATGCAGACATGGGGCTTGCTAATATTAATATTCTAATTGGAAAAAGTCCTGATAACACTCTTGAAGACATCCTTTCAGATGATAAGGATATAAACCAGGTTTTGATGGATGGGCCGGGTGGAATTAAGATAGTTCCTGCCTCGTCTGGTTTGGAGAAGATTGTTGAGCTTGATCCTCAAAGAAAGGATAAACTTATCTCTGTTTTTGAGGAAATTGAAAGGGAATTTGATTACATTCTGATTGATACTTCAGCCGGTATTTCTTCCACAGTGCTTTCCTTTGTTCAATCTGCCCAGGAAGCTGTCGTTGTTGTTTCGCCGGAGCCAACATCTCTGACCGATTCTTATGCTTTAATAAAAGTCCTTAAAGCCAGGGGATTTGGTGGCAACATTTATATTCTGGTAAACATGGTGCTCAGTTATGAAGACAGCGTTAAGATATTTAACAGGTTTAATGCAGCGACCAAAAAATACCTTTCTTTAGAGACGAAATACCTTGGTCACGTTATGATGGACCAGAATTTAATAGCATCTGTGATTCAACAGAAACCGATTATGGTACTTAGCCCCGAATCGATATCCAGCCGCTGTTTTGCCTCTATTGCCAGAAAATTTGAATCGATTTATATAAAAAATAAGGCGTCTACCTTCAGCGAATACTGGAAAGTGGATGCATCAAACAAGGAAAAGCCGGATAATAAGGTGATAGTTACTCCCCCAAAAGATATCCGGGAAAAATTTTCTCAGCCTCAATCTTTTTCTCTGGGAGACCATATAGATAAAGTCTCTCAAATAATCAGGTCTGGAGCTTGTTCTGAGGATATGGCTAAAGAGGCAATTCAAAAGCTTGAAAATTCCTTTACAAAAAAGTTTGACAAGCTGCCTTATGATATAAAAACAGCCCTCTATTCATCACTTGAATATTCCGATTTTTCCGATGGAAACATTAAGGAATTGAGCCAGTTTATAGAATCGTTGTATGAAAAGAGGTTTAAGCGTCCCCTGCATAATATTCGCGATACTTTTATCAAGTTGCTGGAAGAATCGAAAATTTCTGAAGAAAAAATGAAAATTATTTTGCAACTGGTTGAAAACTTTTTTCGTAAAAGGTTTAATAAGTCGATTTATAATCTAAAAGAGGTTCTTACAGGGGAATTAGGTAGAGATGACTTCTTTGAGAGTGATTTTACCGAGACCATTGAAAAAATAAAGGAAATATATTTCGAACGCTTCGGCGTTCCTTTTGAGGAGCCCGGCTTTTTTCCTGAGGCAGAAACAGAAGGGATTTTTAATGAAATGAGAGAGCAGGAGCGTAAGTTTGGTGATCTGATGGATAGGGCATCGAACCTGTCTAAGAAGAGGGAGGAAAGCAGTATCCAGCTTAAGCGGTTACTTGATGAATTCTCCCAGGGCAAAATAAAATCTTAATCGGCAAATATCATGGATGATAAAACTTTAATCAGAATGCTGAAATCAAGCCCTTTTTTTTATGAGCTTTCTCCCGATGAATTTGATGAGGTTGTGAAGCAGATTAAAATGCATCATTTGAAAAGTGATGAAACGGTTGTCACCGAGAGGGAAAAGGGTGATTCTTTATTTTTTGTGGTAGATGGAGTACTAAGAGCTACGATTAAGAATCCGGGCAATGGTAAAAATATTTTGCTTTCCAAGCTGGGGGTGGGAAATTTTTTTGGAGAATTCTCTTTTCTTACAGGGCGATTGCGGTCAGCTTCTGTTTCTACTATTACCGATTCTCAGTTGATAGAAATCCCAAGGGATATTTACGAGAAATTAGCCATGAAATATCCTTCTGCTCGCAGATTTCTGGTAGACCTCTGCTTTCAGCACCAGGTGAGCACCGCCGCGCGACTGCAATCTTTAAAGGTCGACCGCAGAAAGTTCCCAAGATTCAAAATTAAAGGGAAAATCAAGTTTCAGGAGTATGAGTTTCGGGAGTATGGAAATACCGGGGAGAATAAGGTTATCAAACTGGGGACAGGCGTTCTTGTAGATATATCGGAAGGTGGAGTATGCTTCCGGGTTGCCAGAAATCAGTTCAATCAAAATGGTCAGGGTATGTTTGGAAAGGAGTACAATGCAAAGATAGAGGCCGAAGGGTTTCCTGCTCCTATTAAAGTATTGGGAAAGGTGGTTAGTTTTGAAGTCGGGCTTGCTAAAAGAGAGCTGGCAGATTGGTATGTAGTAAGAATGGCATTTATTAAAATTGATAGGAACGACAAAAAGACATTTAGAGATTTGCTAAGTTCATGTAAAAATCTTTAGTAATGATTATCAAGTCTGCCTTTGGCTACTAGTATTCTACAGTCAAAAAAATTCGGATGCTTGAAATTGGAAAAGGCATTAGAAGAGAAGGGCTGCCCTGAAACGAAAATAAATTGAATTCCGAACAGGGGTTGAATTTGGTTTAGAGTCAATTCATTTAACAGTGATAGGAATTATAATGGTTAGCAGTTAGTTGTGGATTATTGAACTTATCCGCTGACACCTGACCGGCTTGATATGTCAAAAGCAATAGCCGCCTTCAACTCCAACCATGACGCCCTGCTGGCTGAAAAAATTTTAAAGCGGAACCAGATACGAGTCCGGCCTATTATCAAACCTCGCAAAATCAGTTCCACCTGCGCTCTTGCATTAGAGTTTGATACAGACCTTTCGCGAAAAGTTACTGAGATATGTATTTTAAATAAACTCTTATTAGCAGGAATTTTTCAGAAAAGAAATGAGGAGTGGGTTGAAATGTGAATCTTTGAACTTAGGCGCTTCGGCAACTTTTCTAATGCTCAAATATGTCAATCGATTGCAATGCAGTTGTCCATCCCCTGGATTCCCGCTAAAGGTATGTGGGAATGACAGTCCCGGAAGTGCCATTCTTCATTCGTCTTTTGTCATTCCCGCAAAGCTGAGCTTAGCTCTGCGAAAACGGGAATCTAACTTGATGTATAGGAATTTCAAAAAAGTTGGGCAGGATGGCCTAACTTGAAACTTACTTGAGGATGAGCAGGTGAATTTATGAAACGCAAAACCACTCTTTACTTGGAGGAAGAAGATATCAAGGAGTTAAAAAAAATTGCCCTGGAAAACCACACTGAAAACATGACTTCTCTTATTACAAAATCAGTTCGGAACTTTATTAATGAAAAAAGTATTAAAAAAAGGAATTTCACCTTACTTAATAAATGTAAAAATTCCGTAAAAAGAAATTATTTTGGCAATGCTGTAAATTTGCAGAAAAAGTTAAGAAGTGAATGGGAAAGGTAAGTGGATATACTCCTGGATACTAACGGATTCCATCATATTACATACGGCTTCTATAAATAAGTGCCTGCTCGTTACCAGTGACAAGAAACTTCATCAAAAAGGCCGCCAAATCTGTTCTATTCAATTAATACAGTAGATGTTCAGCCGTAGCTAAATTCCAGGATAATCCCCTGTTTTTTATTGACGCTATATCGTAATAATTGTACACTTTCAAGTATAATTTTATAACCTGATCAGAACCCATCAATAGAGAGGTTAAAAAATGTCTGTTGTAAATACAGAGCATTTATATATAGAAAAAGACTTAAATAAATATGAAGGAAAGGCTGTTATAAAAAGCACGCGCATTCCGGTTGCTGGTTTAGTCAACCATTATCGTTCCGGTATGAGCATAGATGAAATTCTTGAAGGTTATCCTAACATTACCCCTTCCCAACTGTTTGATGCTATCAGTTATTACTTTGATAATAAGGAAGAGTTGGACAAAGAGCTTGAATAAGTGATGAAACTCTAAAGAAGAGGAGATTTTTCGCGGAGTTTATTCCTTCGTTTCACTCAGGACAAGCTCTGAGCCAATCGTGGAGATTCTTCGCTTCGCTCAGAATGACAAGCGAATGACTCAGACCTGTCCTGAACAAAGGGAAGGGATGACAACTAAATGGTTCTGCGTGTCATTCTGAAGGAGCGTAGCGACTGAAGAATCTCTTTTTTACAACATTTAGGTGATTTCATAAGACTGCATAATAAATATCTCGAATCCAAGAAACGTCACTTCGGAATTTTACTTTCAAAGCAAGTCCCGCAGAAAAAAGTTATAGGATGTTTAATTTCATTCCTCTACAAACATACAGCAAAAGACATAAAAAATAATGTTTTCTGGATATAGAAACACAATGTTGGAAAAGGGTAGCCCGGAAGATCGAAATAAGTACCTTCTCTCTATTAAAAAGGAACTACAGGGAAAAGTTAAGGCCATAAAGGATAACTTTTTCAAAAAACCAACCGGGATAGAGACGGTTCAAGCCTATACCCGGTTAATCGATGATACTATTGCGTCGATATATAAAACGTTTAGTGATAATTACTACCGGCAACCGGCAACCAGCAACAAACAGCCGGCCACCGGCGACGCTGAACCTTCTTTAAGTTTAGTCGCAATTGGTGGGTATGGGAGGGGAGAGCTGAATATAAGTTCTGATATCGATATTTTGTTTTTGTATGAAAGGAAAACTGATTCTTTTGTCGATTATATGACAAGCAACATGCTCCCATTTTTATGGGATATCGGCTTAGAGATTGGTCACAGCAGCAGGTCCATAAGCGACTGCTTAACTATCGCAAGGCAGGATATCGAGTCGCTTACTGCTTTAATGGAATCCCGCCCTATTGCAGGCGGCAGAAAAATATACTCCAAATTTTCTACAGCTTTGAATAAATATCTTCGTCAAAGAGGCGTGAATCGTTTTTTATTCCAAAATATCCATGATAGAAAAACTTCAGACAACAAAAACATACAGTCGATTTTTATTTCAGAGCCTGATATCAAAGAGAGTCCGGGTGGACTCCGGGATATTCATTGCGCGCTCTGGGCAACTCGAACCATATTCTCCGCAGGATCTCTGGAAGAACTTCTGTCTAAAAATATTATTGATACCGGTGAATATGATTCATTAAAGGATTCTTTAGATCTGATTTTTAAAATACGTAATGCCCTGCACATATATACCGGTAAAAAAAACGATATACTCGCTCATGAGACGCAAAATAAAGTAACCGGGATGTTAGGCTATGACTCAAGTAAAGAACGATCAGGCGTCGAAAACTTTATGAGAGACTTTTATTCGGCGGCATACAATATTCATAATTTTTCAAATACTTTAATTCATCGTTGTCTGGGATATCGAAAAAAAAATAAAATTATTTTTAATTTGTTTCGTCTGAAAGAACTGGGAAAAGGATTTGTACAATATAAAGATGAAATTTCTTTGAAAGAATTTAATGAGGCTGTCTTTGTTGACAACCCTTATCTTCTGTTTGATGTTTTTCTGTTCTCTAAGCGGTTTGATCTGAAACTCAGTGAAAACCTGAAAAGGATCATTAGAAAGAATTTGCCTTTGCTTAAAGATGTTGAATGGAACAGCCGGGATTTAAAAGAATTTTTTCTCAATCTTTTAATGGCAAAGAACTCTTTTAAAACATTCCGGGCAATGCACGAGGTTGACGTACTGGGATTATTTCTGCCTGAGTTTGAAAAATGCAAATTTCAAATTCATAATGATTTCTTTCATATGTACACTGTTGACGAGCATTGCCTGCAGGCTGTGGAGAAGTTGGAAAACTTAAATTATAGCGCTGAAAAAGAATTGTCTGAAATTGCGTCAGTCTATCAATTCATCACAAAACCGGAAATTTTAAAGCTCTCTCTTCTTTTGCATGATGTTGGAAAAGCCGAAGGCCAGGATCACATTCAAACCGGACTTCTTTATATTGACAAGATTGCTAAGCGACTTGATCTGGAAAAATCCGATTGTGAAATATTAAGATTTTTAATGAAAAATCATCTCTTAATGAACCATATTGCTCAACGGCGCGATTTATCAGACAAAAATACTATTTCGGAATTTGCTGAAAATTTTAAAAATATTGAAATGTTAAAAATGCTTTACATACATACCTGTGCCGATATTATGGCTGTTTCATCGGGTATGTGGACAGAATGGAAAGGGGCTTTACTGTGGGAACTGTATCATAAAACATATGAGTATTTGATGGTGGATGATTCTATCGGTATGGCCGAGCAGGAGATTGCGGACAACTGCAAAAAAGTAGTTTTATCTCAACTATGCAATGAAAAAGTCTATAAAGAGTATGTATGTTTCTATCTGGAGAATATGCCTGTTAAATACTTTGCATCTCTTAACCCGGATAAAATAGCAAAGCATATTAAATTAGTAACTCAATTGGACCAAAAAACCATGGTATTAGATCTTTCCCGCAGCGAAAAATCCGGGTTTTTGGAATTATCAGTTTGTACAAAAGGAAAAGTTGGGTCGTTAGCTAAAATCACCGGGATATTGTGCGCAAGGTCACTGAATATATTAAGCGCCCAGGTCTATTCAGGGAAAGACGGACTTGCTATTGACACATTACAGGTTACTCAATCAGAAAATACGCATTTTGAGGAAACAGAACTTTTTGCGAAAATATCAAAAGATTTGGAAGATGTTTTATCCCTTAAAAAAGACGTCTCTGATATTATAAAAAGTAAGCGATTGCGTATAAAAAGTAAATTAAAAGGAGGCAAACTAATCCCAACTACTGTTCTGATCAATAATGAAGTTTCGGAAAACTATACGGTTATTGAAATTATCTTTCAGGATAGAGTTGGTTCGCTTTATTTATTAACCAGGACATTTTCCGATTTAGGAATCAACATAATTAACGCGAAAATCTTAACAGAGGGCAAAAGAGGGTTAGATGTCTTTTACGTTGCCGACTTAAATGGAGCCAAAATAGTAGATGAAAAAAAATTAAAGACAATCAAATCATCTTTAGAAAAAAGTTTGGAATAAATCTCGTTTGATATCTTTCTAAAATTATGGTAATTTTATTTTATTTATTAAAATAAAAAAGGTTGTTCCTTCCCATTGAGCGAATTTTTTACACAAAAGCTATCCCTTGAACATAATTACCACCTGAAAAAACTTTTCGGAGTGAAAGATCAGCATTTAAATCTTATTGAGAAGAAATTCAAGGTAAGGATTACTACAGGAAAAGATTGTATTATTATCAAAGGGGAGAAGGAGGATGTATCCAAAGTATATCGGCTTTTACAAAATCTGCTTGATTTATTAACAAATGATTTTATTTTTAGAAACCCGGATTTTAAGTTTATTCTAAATCTGTGGGAAGAAAATGATAATCCGGATATAAAAAAAATATTTTCAGAACGTATTGAAATCGCTTCAGAAAAAGGCTATATAACACCAAGGAGCATAGTCCAGTATGAATACATCTATGCTGTAGACAATTTTGATGTAGTAATTGGGATCGGCCCTGCCGGAACAGGGAAAACATATCTTGCTATGGCAAAAGCAGTTTCGGCATTGCAGAAAAAAAAATTCGGACGGATTGTCCTCGTGAGACCTGCTGTTGAAGCTGGGGAAAAACTTGGTTATCTGCCCGGAGATATTTTAGAAAAAATTAACCCCTATTTAAGGCCTCTTTATGACGCGCTCTACGATATGGTGGGTATGGAACAAGCGCGACAGATGATTGAAAACGGTATGGTGGAAATTGCTCCATTAGCCTTTATGAGAGGGAGAACCTTGAACGATTCCTTTATTATTCTGGACGAAGCTCAAAATTCCACTCCGGAACAAATGAAGATGTTTTTGACCCGGTTAGGGTTTAACTCTAAAATAGTTATTACAGGAGATATTACTCAAATCGACTTGCCCGTCCATCAGAAATCCGGCCTGGTTGAAACACAGCATATTCTTAAGGGGATCAAAGATATTGAGTTTATTCATTTCAGCGATCGGGATGTCATAAGAAATGATATTGTAAAAAAGGTAATTAAGGCTTATGAAAAATACGAAGAAAAAAAATATTGTTAAAGCTTATTTTACAAAAAAAAACATTTCAAAATCTCCTCTGAAAGAAATCGCGTTTCCAAATAAAAATAGCCTTGCTTTTTTCCTGCGTGGAATTTCTATTTTTCTATTTCTGGTAATTATCAGTTATATTTTGGCTCCTTCATTTCCAGCACAATTAAGTAGCCTGGGGATTGGCGATATTGCGTCTAAAAACATCAAAGCGAGTGAAGGCTATCTGGTTGAAGATAAAATTTCGACTGAAAAAAACAGAAGCGAGGCCGTACAGAACTCTTTGCCTGTTTATGATTACAATCCAAATATAGTTACTGAAATTAATAAAATAATATCCTCTGCGTTTTCTGTCATGCAGACGCTTTACACGGAATCATATCCGGGTATTTATGAAAAATTTAATGAAGTTAATGAATTTTTGTCTGTTTCAGATGAAGTAATCTCAATAGAGGAAAGAGAGTTATTTCAAAATCTTAAAGATGAAATTGATAAAGATTTTTTTTCGATTGAAATCAATAGTTTTTTTGCCGATAAAGTGGCTGCGTTTAAAACCGCTCTTGAAATAGATCTACCGAAAAAATCGTTAAAAACCCTGAAATGGCATCATTATAATCCGAAAATAGTTGAACAGATTCAATATTTACTAAATTCTGTTATGAATAGAGGGTTGGTGAGCAGCAAAAAGACTATAAGCCTTAAGAACAATAGAGGTATCTTGATCAGGGATATAATCTCCGGTGAAGAGCATATACAAAAAAAGTTTTTTGAAATTAAAGATATCAGGGAAGCAGAGGCTTACCTGGCTAAGGAGATTAAACAAACAGTCAATAAAGATCATAAAGCGCTTCAGCGAGTAATACTTCTGATTTGTAAGGAATTTATCCAACCCAACCTCACTTTTAACAGCAGTGAAACAGAGCACAGAAAGAGAATTGCGGCTGAAACGGTTAAACCGGTTTTTTCCCAAATAAAAAAAGGGGAAATGGTTGTTCGAGAAGGAGAGAAAATCACACAGGAGCATTTAATCAAACTAACCGGTCTTTCATCAAAAAGGAATTTTCGCAGCGCAGTTTTATCTACAACCGGTATTTTTATTTTTGTATCTTTAGCGGGTTTTTTGTTTTGGTCTTACCTGAAAAGATTTAAATCTATTATTGTCGATAAGAAAAGCAATGTCATGCTAATGGCTGTCATTCTTTTGTGCAGCATGATTATCTGCAAATTGTTTATTAGTATTTCTCATGCATTATCGGATTATATGGGTTTTATCGAAGCGCAATCTTATTATTATGCCGTCCCTTATGCTGCCGGGCCAATGCTGGTTGCCATGTTATTTGGAGTAGATATCGGCGTCATTTTTACCATAATAACTTTTATTTTTACCGGATTAATGCTGGAAGGACAAATATATTATGCCTTGTTCGCGCTGACAGGAAGCTTATGCATTGTTTTCAGAGAGAGCCAGTATGTAGGACGTCTATCGATTTTAGGCGCCGGATTTCTTATAAGCCTGGTTAATGTGATTACGATCATAACAATACATTTGATCAGCGCGACTTCTTTTTCTCTTCAATTTGTATCAGATGTTGGCATGGGGTTTATGGGCGGCATTATAGCAGCTATAGTTGTGTCGTCTTTATTGCCGCTGCTGGAATATTTTTTCGGTGTTACTTCAAACATAAAATTACTGGAGCTTTCCAACCTGAACCATAACCTGCTTCGAGAAATGCTTATCCATGCTCCCGGTACTTATCAACATAGTATGGTTGTAGGCAGTCTGGCTGAAGAAGCCGCCAAATCCGTGAATGCCAACTACCTCCTGGCCCGTGTCGGCTCTTATTATCACGATATAGGTAAAATCACAAAACCAGAATATTTTAGCGAAAACCTTATGGGAGGTGTTAATAAACATGACAAATTAAACCCGAACATGAGCAGTTTAATTATCATATCCCATATTAAAGATGGCGTTGATTTAGCAAAAAAAAATAAGCTGCAGCCCGGTTTGGTGGATTTTATTTTAGAACATCATGGGACCGACCTTATCCGATATTTTTATAACAAGGCAAAAGGAAATGAAACCCCGAAAATCCATTCCATCAAAAAAGATCATTTCAGGTATCCCGGCCCCAAACCTCAATCTAAAGAGACGGCAATAGTTATGTTAGCCGATTCTGTGGAAGCTGCCTCACGAACGTTAACTGATCCCACTCCATCGCGTGTTCAAGGGCTGGTAGAAAAAATTATTAACGAAAAATTTATAGATGGGCAACTGGATGAGTGTAATCTGACTTTAAAAGACATGTATAATATGACAAGAAGTTTTGTCCGTATCTTAAACGGAATGTTTCATTCGAGAGTTGATTATCCGGATAAAATTCCTTCTATTGAAGTTAAAAATAAAAGGAGTGTCATTGAAGATACTAATATCCAACCAGCAGAAGAAAGTGAAGTTAAACTTTTCGAAAATAAAAAAGAAAATCCACGGAATATTAGAAAACTTGGATTGCCATAACTCTGAACTCAGCATTCTTTTTACTTCTGATGAGTATATCAAAGAGCTGAATAAAACATATCGAAAAAAAAATATGCCAACAGACGTGTTGGCTTTTTCTCAAAAAGAGGGAAACTCCATAGGGATTAACACAAATATTTTAGGTGATGTCGTTATCTCTATAGATACGGCAATGAGACAGGCGGATGAACTTGGCCACTCTGTAGAAAAAGAAATATTTATACTGTTAATTCACGGCATACTGCATCTATTGGGTTTCGACCACGAAAAATCAAAACAGGATGGCGAAAAAATGCAATCCAAAGGAAAAGAACTTTTAGATTTGATTTTTTAATCAGTAACCACTGAATACACTGAAATGAATTATAAAAAAATCAGTGTATTCGGTGTGTTCAGTGGATAGATAAGTTTTTACATAAAAAAAAATGAAAACCATTTGGGCTCCATGGAGAATAGAGTACATACTTGGCGAAAAGCCGGATTATTGCATCTTCTGCCATGCTCTTGAACAAAAAGATGATGCAAAAACATTTATTCTGTATCGAGGGAAATATTCTTTTATCATCATGAATACCTTTCCATATAATAATGGTCATCTTATGGTTGCCCCTGTCCAACATTTGTCATGTCCGACAAAATTAAATCAAGAGATCGCATTGGAAATCCATAGCTTAACGCAGAAAAGTGTCCGCATTTTGCGATCTATCTTAAAAGCGGAAGGTTTTAATATAGGGATGAATCTGGGTAAAGTGGCGGGAGCAGGGGTGGAAGACCATGTCCATACTCACATCGTCCCGCGATGGAATGGAGACACCAATTTTATGCCTGTAATAGGCGACACCAAAGTTTTCCCGGAATATCTCAAGGCTACTTACGATAAACTGTTTCCCGAGTTTGAAGCAATTTCAAACTGAATTGGGTTATACCGTCTGTTTTTGAGTGGTTTGAAAAAGCCAGAGACGCAACCGAAAGAAAGGCAGACGGGTTATAAAAACCGAAAAAGACCTTTTCTCGTTTGGAGCTGTGGCATCGCTGGCAGTTTTCAAACCCTTTAGGCGGAAATGCAACCTTGCCGTGACACCGTCCGCACCATTTTCCAGCCCAGATATCAGTCATCTTAACATCATTTGCTCCTTTTTTTGCTATAAAAATACCAGGGTGACATATTTTGCACGAAAGCCAGTAATTGTGAATTTTGTGAGGGAAGCGGACATTCGCCATCATCCTGTCGTTTATTTTAAATATAATATCTTTATTAAATCCCTGCTCTTCATCTTCATCTTTATCTTTTCCTTTAATCGAACCTCTTGGTTTTATCGTGTTCCTCTTAACGGCAGCAGCCCAATCAGGATAACCATAACCGTCTTTTGGAAAGTCTTTAAGGGCAAGAAACAATTCTGAATTCTCTGGAGGAGGAATCCAGTAAAGGTCCCCCATTCCTTTAAATCGTTCCTCTGCCTGCATTTTAAATTCTTTTTCCTGTTTCTTTTTTCTCTCTAACTCTTCTCTTTTCTTCTTCTCTATTCTCTCTATTCTCTCTTTTCCACTTCTGGCGTTTTGCTCTGTAAAATCTAACGAACCCTTTTTGTAGAAAGGGACAAGAATGGCCGTCTTATCCAATGCGACTTTTGCTTCTCTATTTTCTGTTTTTACATCTTCCTTTAGCCTGGCGCCTGTCTTACAGCCGTATTCCGGTAAAAGGGAAAAGGATAAAATCCCCACCATAATTAAACGTCCCGGAAATTCCACAACCAATTGAAATATAAAGTTTTTCTGTGACAATTAAATTAACCGCCTTTCCTGGAATAATGTAAAAGAATTTTCTCCTATTCTTCTCTCTCTCCCTTTCTCCTGAATCTTTTTGGGCCTTCGTGTCTTGGTGGCTGAACTATTATTTCATTTTTATGTGGAAAACCTGGATTCTATTATTTCCTTTGTCCGCGATATATAAATTATTTTCACTATCCATCCACAAGTAGTAGGGCCTGTAAAGCTCTTCGGGTATCCAACCGGTTTTGAAGAAACTATCCAGAAAATCCCCGTTCTTTTTAAATGCCATGACACTTCCCTTATGCTGATCCAGAACATATATAATCCCCCTATTATCAAGAGCGATACTTATGGGGAATGCAAACTCATGTTTTTTATTGCCGCGTTTGCCAAAACTTGAGAGAAGCTTACCTTTATTATTGAAGATATAAACCTTTCTTTCAAGTGCGGATAGCAAATAAATATTTCCGTCACTGCCGACCCGGACATCTGAAAAATCCACAAATCTGTCTTTAAACAGTATCTCCCTGATGAAAAGGCCTTCCCGGTCAAGCACCAGTATTCGTCCGTTACCCTTATCAACCAGATACAGATTATCGTCCTTATCGATTGCCAGTCTGCCGGGGAGTATGGGGTTTACTCTCTGCGGGGCTCCTGTAATTTTAAATTGTCTGAAAATCTTACGAGCGACATCAACAATAAATAATTCATTCCCCCCCTCTTCCCCGGTAAGAAAAAACTCATCGCGGCTGTTCTTGACCAGACTTTTCGGATGTTTAAGTTCCCCGCCGGCATTAAAATCAGCTATGTATTCAAACTCATCATTAAAAGAAACTATGCGGTTGTTGCCTGTATCCGCGACATACAATTTTTTCTTTCTCTCATCGAAAAACAGGGCAAATGGCTGGTTGAACTTTCCCATCAGCTTGTTTCCGTTCAATGAAGCAAGCAGATCTATTTGCACGGCAAACGCGTGGAATCCCACAAAAAAATTAATAAGACACGCTACTGACCAGATAACAGCGACCTTCATCCATTTCATAACATCTCTCTCCTCATAAGTATCTCCATGATTCCTAAAGCTTGTGGCATTGCTCACAAAGTGTACTGTCCGGGTCTAATCTGAGGTTACTCTTAAATTTGCTACCCATCGGATCATGGCAGGTAATACAGGTCATTTCTTTCTTGTTTCTCGGATCTATAGCCTCAGGCCCAACGGGATGGGAAAAAGTTGATTCTGCAGAGTGACATTCGCCTATGGCGCATGAATCCAGTTCATTTGCTTTAAGAAAAAGGTTATTTTCAGAACCATGCGCCGAATGGCATGATGAGCAGTCTTCTATCCCGGGGTGCCTGGATTTGATGGATTTGGCGTTAATTCGTTCCTTTGTATCTAAATGGCATTTGAAACAAACCTTATCCTCATTGGCCGCAAGCAGGGATTTTCTGTCCGATGCATGCGGGTTGTGGCAGTTCAGACAGAAATTCTCTCTGTTCCCTATAATATGGTTGTTGATTTTATTAAACCCTTTTTTACTATCCTGGTGACAGCCGTAGCAGAGATCTATCCCGTTGTTTTTTAATGCAAGAGGATTTTTATCGTTAGCGTCGTTATGACAAGCCGCGCATTTTTTCTCCGCCACAGGGAGGTGTATGAACTCCTTTAATAGATTCTTATTATTTGAGGAATGCGGATTATGGCATGAGGAGCAGTCCGACCCTCCAACCGAATAGTTAAGGTGCGCAAAAGCAAACTCTTTTTTTTGGACATCATGGCATCTGGAGCAAAGTTCCACACTCTTTCCCTTTAGAAGTCCCTCATTATAGGAGGAATGCGGGAGGTGACATTCAGTGCAGTTTCCCTTTATGACAGGGGAATGAGATTCCTTCCCGGACATGATGGACTCCCTGGCATGGCATATAAAACAGACCTCCCCTTTATTCTTGACAAGCAGTTTTTCATTAGATGAAGTATGAGGATCATGGCAACTAAGGCACTTCCCTTTCTTAACAGGATCGTGAATTACAGGTAGGTTGAAATCAGCTGTTTTATCTTTTTCATGGCAGGTGTTACAGAGCTTATTCTCGGCGCTTATTAGAAGCCCTTTGTGTTTTGATGTGTGTGGATTATGACAGACAATGCATTTCCCCTCTGCTACTGGAAGATGGATCGTCTTTCCTTTGCGTATTTTTTCTAACAGTGTTTTGTGGCATCTTAAGCAAGTCTTTCCCGTATAGACAGGGTCAGCCGATGCTTCATGGAAAAACAGGCTGAAAAAGCAAGTCATAACCAGATAAAATAAAAAAACAAGGAATTTATTTGCCATTTTCATTTTTCAATAATTTTTTTCTATTGAATCCTCTCTCTTATGACATTCTTCACATTTCTTTTCTTCGAAGGGCTTGTGAGATATCTCATGAAGAAGATTTTTATTCTTTGAAGAGTGGGGTTCATGACATCCCATGCAGTTTCCGGTGCTAAAGGGAATATTTCCGTGTTGTTTCATGAAAAATTCATTTGCTATATCGTGGCACTCCACGCAGAGAGCTAAATCATCAGCTATTAACAGATCATCGTTCCTGCTGTAGTGAGGCCGATGACACTTCAGGCATTTCCCTTTTTCAACAGGCGCATGAACTACTTCTTCCAGGGTGGACAATTTGTCTTTCATATCTTGATGGCATACGAGGCAAAGCGATTTAGTGGGTCTAACTAAATACCCTTTTATCTTGCCGCCATGGGGACTATGACAGGTTGTACATTTTCCCTCCAGCAACGGGCTATGGACATGTTTTGAAGCAACAACCCCCGCATTCACATCTTTATGGCAGTTATAACAAAGCCTGGACTCCACATCAATTAATTGATCACTTCTATTGGATGCGTGAGAATCGTGGCAAATGCTGCAATTTCCGCTTTTATAAGGAGAGTGTATATAATCTCCTCCCAGTTCTTTTCCCAGGGGGCTGTGGCAAATGAAACAGAGAGAGGTTCCTTTAAAATCTACAAGCATATTTTCTGAGTTTGATCCGTGGGGCCGGTGACACTTTGTACAGTGGCCTGTTTTGACCGGTGTGTGAATACTGAATTTTTCGAATTTTTTTTCCGTTTCCGTATGGCAGCTATAGCAGAGCTGCCCCGTCTCTAAAGTAAGCCCATATTGATAGTCAGACGCGTGTGGTAAATGGCATGAGCCGCACTTTCCATCCACAACAGGGGAATGAGATACCTGATTTTTGAAGCCGGCTTTCTTATGGCACCTGTAGCATAGCTCTCTCTCCGCAGCCTTTAACCCCTTTTCATATTCTGACGCATGGGGGTCGTGGCAGTCGGAACAGTTATTTTCTTTCATAGCAGTATGCACAAATTTCTTTTGGTGTTCTTCCTTGTCTTTTTTGTGACAGCTATAGCAAAGGGCGGTCTCAGGCGACTTCAACTCGTTTTTGATATCAGACGTATGAGGGTCATGACAATATATGCATTGCCCATCTTTTACAGGAGAGTGGATATTCCCCTTCTTAAAAGCCTCTCTGTCATTCAAATGACAGCCGTAACAGAGGGCATCACCTTCCGCCTTAACTCCCAAAGGCCGCCTGGAATCAGGGGCATTATGGCAGGAGTCGCATTTAAGTTCACTAAAAGGTTTGTGAATATTCTCTCTGAGAAGTCTTTCATTAGACGAAGAATGGGGAGTATGGCACCCCGTGCATGTCCCTTCCTCCACAGGATAGTTTTTGTGGCTATTTTTGAATTTACCGGTAACCTCATGGCAGTCCAAACATAATTGATTACCCGGTTTGAGAAGTCCATGGAGGTTGTCCGAGGAGTGAGGGTTATGGCACTTCAGGCAATCCTCCTCCTGAGGCTTGTGAATTTTTTTCCTTGAGAAGTTCTCTTTCTCGTGGCAGGTGAAACAAAGGTTATTCCCCTAAATACGGGTAAGCTTCCTCAATTTCGAAGATTGGGGAGCATGACTCCCAAGAACGTTTTTCTTCTTTAAAGGTACT